>CAMNJD010000464.1 GCA_946540705.1 uncultured Ruminococcus sp.
TTTCGCTCTCTGCGGAGAGCGACGAGGGCTCTGCCCTCGACCCGCAAGCCTTTGAAAAGGCTTGAGCGAAACTTTTCATATGGGCGAAATAAAAACTATTTGTTTTAACCTTATTTTTCCGACCACCTAAAAAATTACATACCCGAAAAAATTACACTTCCGAATTTTATTCAAATAACAAAACGCCGCATTCCCTTTCACCGGGAATGCGGCGTTTATTCTGTCTCAGCGTGGCTCACAGATGAGCTTCATAGCAGTACGTTCTTCGCCGTCGATCTCTATGCTGGCAAATGCCGGGATACAGACCAGATCAATGCCGATCGGTGCGAGGTAGCCGCGTGCGATCGCGATCGACTTGATCGCCTGATTCGCTGCGCCTGCGCCGACCGCCTGAACCTCAACGACGCGCTGTTCACGAATGACTCCGGCAATGGCGCCGGCAACGGAATTTGGTGTGGAGTGAGATGATACCTTTAATACTTCCATTGGGGTGACCTCCTTAGATCAAAAAAATGAAATCATGTTGATACGGTTTTGGGATGATGCTTTGTACTGCACCTTTAGTATAATACAATTCACGAAAAAAGTCAAGTATTCAAAAAATAATTGTGGATTCTCGTGCAAATATTCTATCAATTTTGGTACATCTGCCGGATTTGGTGTCGATTTCGAGGCAAACCGCATTGATGATGCAGGGCGCTCCGGCCTCCTGAAACTGCACCGGACGATGAAAGCGCTGCTTTTCGACTGCAAGCTGCACCTGCACGCCCAGCACCGAGCGATCTCCTCCGTTCATGCCCACGTCCGTGAGGTATCCGGTTCTGCCGTCGAGGATCTCCTCGTCTGCGGTCTGCACATGCGTGTGCGTGCCGATGACCGCCGACACCCGGCCGCTCAGATACCAGCCCATCGCACGCTTTTCAGCGGTCGCCTCGGCATGGAAATCGACCAGAATATTCGGCGTTTCGACCGTTTCAAGCAGCCCGTCGATCACTGAAAACGGGTTGTCGAGCGGTTCCAGAAAGGCCGTCCCCATGAGGTTGATGACCGCGAGCGAGAACCGGCCGCAGTCCAGCACATACAGCCCGCTGCCCGGCGCATCGCCCGGATAATTCGCAGGACGCAGAATGCGCGGATCGGAAAAAATATGGTCACAGCGGCGCCGGAAGCAATGGTTTCCGGTCGTGATCACATCCGCGCCGCCCGCAAAAAGCTGCTGCGCAGACTGCTCCGTAATGCCGTTTCCGGCCGCAGAATTCTCACCGTTCACAATCACCAGATCGGCACCGCATTCCCGCTTCAGGCGCGGCGCATGCCTGCGGAACGACTGTGTCCCGGCCTCGCCGACAACATCCCCGAACATCAGCAGTTTCATCGTTTTCGCCTCACTTTCCGTTCAGCGCGGCGAAGCCTGGATCGTAAAGCCGGGAATGCCGTCATCCTCGGTCGTTTCCGTCGAAACGGCAGTCGTGGTATCGTCCGTTTCGGCAGGCATATCGCCGCTTGCATCAGTTGTTCCGGATTCGCTGCCTGTCGCGTCACCGGTCACATCACCCGTGACATCACCCGTGACATCGCCGGTTGTCTCTGTCATCTGGGTTGCTTCGGTCGTTGTCGTCTGCTGATCGCGCAGATAATCCCAGTAATCCGTCTTGGTCGTCAGAACGGCATTGCTCACCGCAGGCATGTCGATCGAGCTTTCCTCCGGTGCATCGCCGCGAACCGTTTTCACCAGTGCGATCACAATGCAAATGCCGAATACGGCAAGGATCACCGCCATGATTTCACGTTTTTCCATGAATATCCTCCGTTATTTTTTCCGATGCTCTCCGGCAAGCGGGTTGCTGTCAATCGCAGCCTGCCGCTGCTCGCTGGAAAGGTGCGTGTAGATCTCGGTTGTCGCGATGGACTGATGCCCGAGAATCTCCTTGAGCGTCAGCGTATCAACATGGCCGTGCTGATACATCAGCGTTGCGGCGGTATGGCGGAGCTTATGCGTAGAAAGGCCGCGTCCGGCAAGGCCGGAGGCCGTCAGTGTATTCTCGACGATCTGCTGCACCCTGCGGCGGCTGATGCGCCGGTGATTCCGGCTGAGAAAGAGTGCATCGGGCTCCTGCGGCGGGTTCTCCCGCGATTGCAGATATTCCTGAATCGACGCCAGACATGCGTCATTCAGATAGACGATGCGCTCCTTGCTGCCCTTTCCGAGCACGCGGATCTGCCGGTTGTAGAAATCCACATCGCCGACATTCATGCCGACCAGCTCCGCCAGACGGAAGCCGCAGTTCAGGAACAGCGTCACGATGCAGTAATCACGCAGCATCTCGTGCTCCGGCATCTGCTCGGCGCTTTTCAGCATCCGCTCACTTTCCTCCAGCGTCAGAAAACGCGGGAGGTTTTTCTTCACGGTCGGCAGCTCGAGGTTCTGACAGGGGTCCGCGCTCAGAATGCCCTTTGTCTTTGTCAGATATTTGAACAGACTGCGCACCGCGCTCATCCTGCGCGAGACTGACCGCGGCGTATTGCCCCGCGTATCGCGCAGATAGCGGATATAGTCGTACAGCACGGACACATTGACCTGCTGAAGCTCATCTGCGGCAACATCCGTGAGCTGCACCTCTGCCGCCTCCGAAACCGGCCTGTGCCGCGAAACGCAGTGCAGCCAGCGCAGAAACATCGCGATATCGTTGTAATATTCCGTGACGGTTCGCTTCGCCTTGCCGCGGATCACATCGAGATAGGTCAGGTAATCGTTCAGGTACATCGGATTCTGACTGCGGTCGATCTCCATGCTGCCGTCTCCTTTCATTGATTCAGCGTACTGCCTGCCAGCCGGACAGAACCGTTCCGGCCTCCGGCATCACAAGAAAAACATCATGCACCCCGGTCAGCCGCACCGTGAAATCATACGGTTCTGCATCGGGCGCGCCGAGCCGCACTTCCGCGCTGCCGCCGGAGGTTTCCGCCGGCAAACCGGATGCGCCGTCCGCACCGAAATCCACTCCGCGCACACAGATCCATGCGCCCGATTCCTCCGCCCGCACGCCTGTCACAAGTCCGCTGTCATCCGTGACATAGCTGATCCCCGCAGAATTGCAAAGCTCCGATGCTGCATGCCGCACGAACGGATCAGCCGGCTGAAGCTGCGCCGCACCCGCGTCCGAAGCAAATGCGCGGCGCACATGCCCCTGTGCGTCAATCGCAGCCGGTGTGATGCAAAGCGAGCGGTAGCCGCCGCTTGCACCGATGCCGGCCTCTCGCTGAAGGGTGTGATAGAACAGATACCACTGCCCGCGAAATTCCTGCAAATGCGTGTGATTGTTGCTGTCAGGATAACCCTGATCGCCGGGATTCGCAAAATAATCGCCCTGATACGCCCACGATGCGCTGTCCAGCGGCGTTTTGCTCGTCATGCAGCACATTGCACAGCGCGGCGGCGGTGTGACACCGGGATACGGCCATTCCGTCCGCGGCTCCCAGTTCGTATTGAACGTGTAAATAAACGTATCTCCGACGATATTCAGCTCGCTGGCCTCATAGAAATACGGCGCGGGGATCTCTGTGAAATCGCTGCCGGCCGAGAGCCAGTCGTCACCGAGCCGGACGATGCGCGCCGTATGCGGCATCGCCTGACTGCCGTTTGCCGCAATGCCGCCGCCGAAGGTGAGCCAGCCGTTCCCCTGCGCATCCGCAGCAGCACCGGGATCAAACGGTGTCGGCACATCGCCGAGCCCGGGTGTGCTGCTGTCGATCAGCGGTTTTCCGAGCGGGTCGTGCCAGCCGGACACCGGATCCGTCGAGGTAATGACCCCGACGCCGCACCCGCTGTTCGAGAAATAGAGGTAAAAATGCGTCAGTCCGTCGGCCTCCTGCCGCGCAATGACAGACGGCGCCCACGAAGCGCAGATCCACGGTGCGATCTCGCCGACACGCAGCTCCCCGTGATACTGCCAGTTCACCAGATCGGCCGTCGAGAAAATGACCATTGACCGGATCGCCTCATAGGTATTGCTGCCGGTTTTGCCCTCGCGAAGCTGCTGATGATCGTTCGTTCCGTAAAGATAGAGCCGCCCGCCGTACACGACCGCAGTCGGGTCTGCGCAGTAAATATCGGGCGAAACAGGATTCCCGCTTTCCGTTTTCTTCCATGCCGCAGCGTTCATAAATCCCCCTGAAAATTCGTATTTACGTGATTTTACGCCCAAGGCGTCTCCTGCTCCGGATCAAGCACGCCCGGCACCTTCAGGTCGTAGCCGTTGACCTCGATCATTGCATCATCCAGCTCGATGACCATGCAGTGACGGCCGTTGATCTTATCGAGCCGCACCTTATTTTTCGCTTCATTTTTCACATTGACGATGATCTCCGGGGTCTTGATGACCGTTTTCGACTGCACAAGGCGCTCCGGCTTCAGCGAAGTTTCGACGGTTTCCGAGAACACTTTTTCCGTATTTTCGAGCTTTTCCTCCGGGACACCGGCCTCCGAGAGCATCCGGCGCAGCAGCCGTCCGGTGATCTCTGTCGGCGCATCATCGGTCTTGTTTTTCGCAACGATCTCGCTGAGCTTTTCGTTGACAGTTGTCACGGTTTCGTAGGTCAGATCATCGCCAAGCAGTGTGTCGAGCACCTGCTTCATATCGGCGCGATCCTCCTCGACCGTAGTCTCAACATCGCACTCAAAGAACGCATCTACGAGATTTTCGTTCGGCGTATTCGGTGTCTTGGTATAGTAGAGCACATGGTGTACATCCGTAGCGCGGTCAGAGAAAACCGGAAAGAAGAAGCCGTCCGAGGGGGCCTTGCTGATCACTGCATTCGGATTTTCCTGACGCAGAATTTCATCATCGGACTTGTCATAGACAAGCGTCCCCTCCGTTTTCGCGACCGGGCACATCGCCGCGACCACATACCGGAAGGTCTGATCGGAAAATTCTTCGTCCAGCTCGTCCATTTTCGTTTTCTTCGGCGGCGCATAGGTGCAGTAGGCCATCAGCACTGCATAGGGCGCATCGGAATCGACCGTTTCTGCGAGCTTTCCGAGGAATGCAAGGTTCGTCTCCTCCTGCTTCAGCTCGGATTTCACCAGCGCAGAGAGGCGGGTCTGCGCGCCCTCCTCCGAATAGGCATGCTCCCGGAACGGCAGTTCGGTGCTTTGCTTGCCGAGGTTGACATTCAGCACTTTTTTGATCGTATCGTAAAGGAGCTGACTGTCAGCAGTCGGGATCCGGGTCGCCTCACGCAGACAGACGCCGCGCACATTCCGCTGACTGTCAACGAATGCGGTCAGCACGCGCTCTAAGGTAAAGTATTTCGCTTCCGGATTAAAGTGATTGCGAATTTCGCTGAGTTCCTTTCGGTTCATGAGTTGTCTCCTTTATGTAATATAACAAAGAAACGCCGCCGAGCCTCCCCGGCGGCGCGTGTATTACTGTGCGATGCTTGCGTTCAGCTTTTCAACAAGCTCGTCCGCGCTCACGCCGTGAACAGCACAAGCCTGCTCAACGGACTCCCCGCGGGAAGCCGGGCAGCCAAGGCAATGCATGCCCATTTCAAGAAAATAGGGCGCAGTATCCGGATATGCGTCCAGGATATCGCCGATTACTGTTTCTTTTGTGATTTCCATGGTAAATGCTCCTTTCGGGAATAAAAGAGGGCGCAGCCGGAGCCGCGCCCATGTAAACCGGAATTACTGCTCGTTCTTGAGCTGTGCGTAGCACTCGCTGCAATAAACAGGGCGATCCTCACGCGGGCGGAACG
>CAMNJD010000465.1 GCA_946540705.1 uncultured Ruminococcus sp.
GGAAAGTACCCCGTAGGGCTGCTTTCCCCATTCAAAATAGCATCGCGAAGCGATACCTTATTCTATTTAACCGTTCTATACCACCTTTTTGTGCGAGAATCCACCCAAATCTTTATTAGCCCATATATTTGACCGTAAGCATCCTGCACCACCAGCTCTTTGCGGTGTTGCCTTCATTCTGTTTATGTTTGAACGGAATCGCATCGGTTGTTCCGTTTTCTGCGGCTGTCTCTTACGGATAAGATCAGAAACAGTCCGAGCGCCGGCAATCCGATACACGAAGTAAATACGCCCTTTCGCGATAAGACAGTCTGCCGGAATGCAAACAGGACTGTCGGCGCGGAAGCTCCGCCGATAATCGGCTTGGAATGTGCCTGAATCAGCGAATCACCGATCAGAAATATCATATATAACAGAAACAATGCAAGGCACAGATATCTGAACCGCCTGCTGTTTCTTCTTTTCTCCCGCATCATTGCAGTCCCTCCCATGTGTGGCAGAGGCGTGCGATGCCTGTCTCGTCGATCGTGTTGTAGACCGTGAACTGCACCGCCTTTGCCGCGTAATCATATGCGAACATATCCGCACGGCGCAGCGCAATGTCAAACCGGTAGCTTCCTGCAATCAGATTCACCGCAGAGAATTTGCAGCGGATCTCGCCGCGTTCCTGCGGCTTCAGATACGGCAGATGCTCCCGCTCGGTGTTCGTCCCGTAGCAGAGGACATTGTCGGCGCGGTACAGTGCCAGTCCGACCAGAACCGGCTCCGCTTCCGCCGGCTTTGCCGCATAGCGGATGACCAGCACCGCAGATTCTCCGGTGCAGAGGCGGTCGATGCGTTCGCCGGCCGCATTTTCCAGAAAGATCTCCGTGAAATGCACCGGCGCATCCTGCGGCTTGTCCGGCACGGTCTGCACAGGGGCAGGGGATGCGGGCTGCCGGAGCTGTCCCATGAATTCCATATACTGCGGATGCACCGCATTCGGTGCGCCCTCCATGCGGATGCGTCCGCCGTCGAGCCAGACCGTGCGGTCGCAGATGCGCTCAAGCTGTGCGAGACTGTGCGACACAATGACAATCGTCGTACCGGCAGCCTTGATCTCCATGAGCTTATCAAAGCATTTCGCCTGAAATGCGGCATCGCCGACCGCTAAGATTTCGTCGATCAGCAGAATATCGGCGCTGACATGGATCGCGACAGAGAAAGCCAGCCGCATGTACATGCCCGAGGAATAGGTGCGGACGGGATCATCGAGGTACTGCTCCAGCTCCGAAAATGCAATGATCCTGTCCAGACGTTGCTCGATCTCCCGGCGCGTCAGGCCGAAGATCGACGCATTGGTAAAGATATTCTCGCGGCCGGTCATATCCGGATGAAAGCCCGCGCCCAGCTCAATCAGTGAGCTGACCCTGCCTTTGCAGGTCACACTGCCGGAATCGGGGTACAGGATGCGGCTGATGAGCTTCAGGAGCGTTGATTTGCCGCAGCCGTTTTTGCCGATCAGACCGACCGCTTCACCCGGTTCGATGCTGAGGGAGATGCCGCCGAGGACAGTGCGCAGAGCATAGCGCCGCCGCTTCGCCGACAGCACCTTGTCCTTCAGCGCATAGCCGCGGTCGCTGTAAACGCGGAAGCTCTTTTTCAGGTTCTTGATCTCGATCGCAGGCAAACCGGATGACCTCCTTTGTGTTGACATGGACTGCATGCAGCTTGGCGCTGTGATCACAGCACCTCCGCAAACCGCCTTTGCAGCTTTTCAAAAACCGCTGTGCCGATGCAGAGCACCAGAAGGCTCATGCCTGCCGCCAGCAGCAGATGCGTTCCGTCCGGTGCCGTCTGATTGTACAGGATGTCGCGGTACGCAAGGATCAGCGGCGCCATCGGATTCAGCAGATACACCCGCCGCCATGCCTCCGGGATGAACTCGATCCCGTACACGACCGGCGACAGGTACATCCACGCCATGCTCAGTACCCCCATGATGTGTTCCAGATCGCGCAGATACACCGTCAGTGCCGAGGTCAGCAGATTGACGCCGAGCACCAGAATGAACTGCACCGCGATCACCGGGAGCAGCCACGGCAATGCCGCAAAATTCACCCCGAGCCGCATCACCGCGATCACCGCAAACACGATCACCAGCGAGAACAGCATGCTGCACAGGCTGCTGACTGTGTAAGCCAGCGGCAGCACGGCCCGCGGAAAGTAGATCTTCCGGATCATGCTCTTCTGGTCGAGGATCAGCTTCGCACCGGTCGTCAGTGCGGAGGAGAAAAAGATCCACGGCACCAGCGCGACAAACAAATGCAGATAATAATGCGGCACAGCGCTTTTCAGAATCACGGAAAAGACCAGCGTATAGACCAGTAATTGCAGCAGCGGGTTCAGAAACGTCCAGAGAAAGCCCAGCACACTGCCCTGATAGCGTCCTTTGAGATCCTTCCGGACAAGGCTCGCGATCATCGTGCGGTACTGATACAGCTCACGGAGTCTTTGCATGCCGAACCTCCTCCTGCGCAAAGCGGAGCATCTCCGCAAGCGTTTTCCGCATCGGGATCTCCGGCACCCAGCCCGTATCTGCCGTGATTTTGCGGATATCCGCACAGAGCAGCGGTGTTTCTGCCGGGCGGAATTTCTGCGGGTCGGTCTGAATGCGGAAATCCTTGCCGGAAAGCGTCCGGATCTGCTCCAGCAATGCTGAAAGCGGCTGTGCCCTGCCGCTGCCGACATTGTACACTTCACCGGCTTTTCCGTGCTCCAGCAGCAGCCCATAGGCACGGACAATATCGCGCACATCGGTAAAATCGCGCTGTACGGTGCAGTTGCCTGTCCGGATGACCGGCTCCCGCAGTCCCTGTGCGATCTCCGCTGCCTGCATGCAGAAATCGGCCAGCACAAACTGCGTGCGCTGTCCTGCGCCCGCATGGTTGAAGGCACGCACGCAGATCACCGGCAGACCGTAGCTCCGGCTGTAAATGCCGCAGAGCTGCTCTGCCGCAGCCTTTGTCGCGGCATAGATATTGACCGGATGCAGGGGCGTATCCTCGCTGACCGGACACTGCTCCGGCTTCAGCACGCCGTATTCCTCCGCCGAGCCGATGCACAGCACCCGCGGCATCGGGTTCAGTGTCCGCGCCGCTTCGAGCAGGTTCACCGTGCCGGTCACATTGACCTGCGCGGTCAGTGCGGGCTGCTTCCATGACACCGCAACGGAGCTCTGCGCCGCCAGATGCAGGATGCAGTCCGGCTTTGTATCATGCAGCAGCGCCTGCACGGCGGCTGCATCGGTCAGATCGAGGTCATGCGCTGTGCAGAGCGCCTGCAATGCCGCCGGCATGTGCTCAGACGGCAGCTTTGCGGCATGAACCGTCCAGCCGCGCTCCGATGCAAAATGCGTGACCGCATACTGCCCCGCAAAACCCGCTGCTCCCGTAATCAGGATCTTCATGCTGCTGACCTCCCTTTGATACTATTGATGTCCCAACGATCTCTTGAAGATATCTGCTTGTCTTTTTGCCGTGATACTGCGTTAGAAATCCTTGCCTTGCGCATGTTTCGCGGACGCGAAACTGCGCA
>CAMNJD010000466.1 GCA_946540705.1 uncultured Ruminococcus sp.
CCGCATTGCGCAGCAACCAATGAGCCGCTGTCAGCGTTTTGCCGCCTCCGGTCGGGAGCACAAGCAATGCACGAAACTCGCCCTTCCGGTTGATCTGATCCAGCGCTTTTTCGGCTTCAACCTGATGTTCATACAGTTGACGCGGGTTTCTGCCGGGCGCTGGTGTGATTGTTTGCGCATTCATATTTTCGACTGTAATGTTCATTTTCGATTCACGTCCTTTGTCTTAGCCCTAAACCCATAATAACCATATGCAGGGATTGATGAATTCAGATATGCAATTACTTCGAATCAAAATCGGGCAAATTGATACCGGTCGGACAATACAAGGATTGATAGCCATAGTTACTATAAATATATTGGCTGTTATAGTATGGTACACTAATACCTGTGATTTTTGAAAGATAGCAAATTAGAATATAAACCGCAGAAAGCGCGTATACAGCATTTTCATATGAAGCTGCTTGGAAATTCGCTCCTCGATCATGCTTGACCTGTTGATTAGCATCCCACCACGGTAATATACCTGTGTTCCAATTTTCAAGAGGACGTATTGTTCTATGCCATCTGCTGATATGTGTTTCTGCCTCAACTATTTTAGGGAAATTTGAAAGAATAATTGATTTATAATGACCAATGTTCCCTCGTTTAGCTTCCGGAGCTAATAATTCACATAAAGCTTTGCACGCACTTTCAAATTCCGTACATGATAAAATAATCAATTTGCGGAACTCGAATGAATATGTTTTCTCTTGTCCTTCCGGTTCAATGTATCTTGAACTATCTGCAAGTTCCTTTTCTAAATCGAGGAAATAATTGCACATATTCTCTAACTCGCGCTTTTCCATCATTTCCCCTCCGTCAGCGCCTGATACATCTTCATGAGCTCGGCGACGCACTCGCTCTCGGAGTTGAGCTTGCCCCAGAAGCCGTATGCTTCCATGACTGCCTTGTCGTTCGCCTGATGCGCCTTGCGGAGATCAGCCGGCATGACTGTCTCGTCATAGAGATCAGCGAGGGAACAATCCGGATGCGCGGCGCGGGCATCAAGAATCATCTGCGCGGTTTTCTCTATCTTAGCTTTCTGCTCCGGCGTGGGATTACACCACGGGAAAGTGTTATAAACTACAGAACCACTATACCGATAATCGCTCTTTAATCTACCTGCAATCACTCTCATCCAAGCATTATGAACATTGGATGTCAGTACACCAAAATGAAATAAACTCGCACCACAAATGATAGCACACGCATCACTTGCGATAACTTCCGGTGTCATGAATCCAATAGGAATATACCTTCTGTTTTCAGAAGAATGTCGTGGTACAATCAAATAATTCTCATTGGTCTGCGGGGTTGAAAAGAATAGATAAGGTTTTTCTGCAAATTTTCTAGTGGGCGCAGCTGTACTTTTTTCACGAAACTCCTTGATCGCTTTCAACCGGCGCATTATTTCTGGATTCTTTCTGTATAGAGCCGTCGGAACATCTTTCAACCACAAGCAATACCGAACTTCATTATTATTCAAAAAGTCTTTAGCACCAACATATCTTCTGATACAACACGACACGCTATTATCATGTCTCAAAATATCAGCTCGTTGTTCTTCAGATAGAATAAAATTGCCATCGTCGGTTGGCTGGTTCCCTTTTGTCATCTTTGGAACATCGCAAATAGGCTTGCTTCTACTTATTATGAAGACGTCAGGCGCATCCATCAAATACGAGTTAATATTTTGGACAATTTTATAATTGTTGTCAGCATATATTCTTTTTTCAATTGTATCATCTTTCATGCTGAATCCGATTATTACGCAATGAACATGAGCTTTAATACTTGCCTCGCTATCCCAACGGAATGTTCTATATGCAAAATTGATTTGTAACTGATATTTACTAAATAGTGTTCCCCAGAGCGGAGCAACCTGTTCGCCTTGAGTAATACTGTTGGTTGAAACTAATGCAACCCTGATGTGTGTTTCCTTTATCAACTCACAAGCCTTAAAATACCATGCACCGACATAATCAATACTACTTGATAGCTTAAAGTCACCAAATATTTCTACGGCTTCTTTTTTTTGTTTGGCAGTCATCATTGATGCTCCTACAAATGGCGGATTTCCCATAATGTAGGACAGTTTCTCTTTCGGTACAACGCTCTCCCAATCAACGCTCAGCGCATTGCCCTCAACGATATTCGCATAGGATTTCAGCGGCAGGAAGTCAAGGTCAATGTTCATCAGGCGCTCTGTCTCCTGCATCATCTGGCTTTCCGCGATCCAGAGTGCGGTCTTGGCAACCGTCACAGCAAAATCATTGATCTCAATGCCGTAAAACTGCCCGATCGACACCAGGATCGGGTTCAGCGTTTCTGCGCCGAGCATCATCTGACCGCCGACCTGTCCGGAGGAATCCGCAACGATCTGAGCAATGACCTCGTTCTCCAGCTTTCGCAACGAGAGATAGGTCTCCGTCAAGAAGTTGCCGCTGCCGCAAGCCGGATCCAGGAAGCACAGCGAGGCAAGCTTCTCCTGAAATGCAGGGAGCCGCTTTCTGCGCGTATACACATCTTTCAGCGCGATAATGCTCTCGTATTCCTGCCGCAAATCGTCAAGGAACAGCGGGTCAATGACCTTGTGGATGTTCTCGATCGAGGTATAGTGCATACCGCCGCTGCGGCGCGTTTCGGGGTTCAAGGTCGATTCAAAGACCGCGCCGAAAATCGTCGGGGAGATGCCCGACCAGTCAAAGTCCTCACTTGCCTTGCGCAGAATCAAGTCCATGATCTCATCCGTCAAGCGCGGAATCTCGATGTGTTCATCTGCAAACAGTCCGCCGTTGACATACGGAAACGCGGCAAGATCTTCTTCCATGTACGGATCACGCTCTTCCGTTTTGGTGTCCAGCACCTGAAACAGCTCGATCAGAGCTTTTCGCGCAGATTTCGAGTCAAACTGCTTCATGTAGTCATGGAACATCATGTGCTTGCCGAAGATATTGGCATCCTCTGCATACAGACAGAATACCAGACGCACGCACAGCTTGTTCAGGCTTTGCAGCGTTGCCGGTGCAGTCGGATCGGCATACTGTTTCAGCAGCGCATCATAGAGCGCACCGACGATCTCGCCGGCTTTCAGAGAAATCTCCATTTCCTGTTTCATCAGCTCGCTGCCGGAATCGACAAGGAACTGCATCCGATAGTATTCTTTCGGAAAGTCTTGCAGGAAGATGATCTCCGGCTCGCCGTTCGGCTTCTCCATATCATAGATATTGAATTCTGCAAAGTTGCAGGTAATGATCCAGCGCGGACGATGCGAGTACGGCAGTTCTGCTGCATAGCGTTTCGCCTGCTGAAAAGGAGAGAGCATCTGCCCGTCAGACTGCTTGATCGCCTTGCGCAGGTCTTTGCCGAGCGATTTCTGCTCGATCATGACATGGGTAGACGGGATATAGCCGTCGATGAAGCTGGTGTGGTCG
The DNA here is from genome assembly GCA_946540705.1 of uncultured Ruminococcus sp. Taxonomy (GTDB): domain Bacteria; phylum Bacillota; class Clostridia; order Oscillospirales; family Ruminococcaceae; genus Firm-04. The sequence continues at coordinate 3,477 of CAMNJD010000466.1, forward strand.
AGCTGCACCTGATCCTCGAAGCTGATGAAGCCTTTGATATCCTGCACGCCGAAGACGCTGACCAGCAAGTCCATCCAGAACTGCTGGCTCTGTCCCTTTTCGTAGCCCTGATCTTTCCAGCGCGCCGCGAATTCCGCAGCAGCCTTTTTCTGTTCGTTCGGTGTCATGGTGTTCTCCTTCAATATTTGTGATATGGATATATTTATACATGCTATATTATATCATATTTTAGCTATATTGTCAATCAATACGCACTCTGATTTTCTTGTGCAATTGAAATAACATAACCGCCCGGATACAAATCCGGACGGCTGCAAGCATCTATTCAGGGGGTAACAGGCACTTCGTGTGAACTAGTTCACACGGAAAAAGGCCGCTCAGGACAGAGGGTAAAAGCCAATTCACGAAAATCCACGCATATACGTACAAAATCGGATGTTTGAGTATACAGGGACAGAGGGTGTGCCTGAAAACGGCGTGTGAACTTTCGTGTGAACTAGCCCTGAAAATGACTTCAAAATAGCGAAAATCGCTTCAAAATACGGAAAAATATTTCCGAATGAGATAAAGAAAAACGACGGTAATACGCGAAAATCACGCATTATCGTCGTTTTCCAAAAGCGGAAAGAGAGGGATTCGAACCCTCGAGACGCTATCAACGCCTACAC
>CAMNJD010000467.1 GCA_946540705.1 uncultured Ruminococcus sp.
TGCCGGCTGCAAAGATCGGGGATGCGCTTGTCAAAGCAGCGCCCTGAGAATGCAAAATGCGGCAGCTCGATATGCCTTGTACCGGCGGGGAGGATGAATCGGTAAAGCGGGTCTGCAATGACCGTTTCCGGCGGATGCTCCGCGAGATCGCGCTCGATCTCCTCCTCTGAAGCCGGGCTCTCCGATGCACCGTTCATGCAGGCCGCATCAAACGGCAGCGGGCAGATGACCCGTGCAGTTTTGCCGCTCTGCATCGCTGCTGCCGCCGCGACAGAGCCGGAAATGATGCTCTCACCGATCACGGTGATCTGTCCGTGCTCCGCAGCATTGCCCGCCGCGCAGGGATACAGGCACACGCCCGATTTTGCCGCATCCCGCAGTGCGTCTGCGATGACTGCGGAGAGCTGCGCCCCGACCGGCAGACCGCAGACATACGGAATACCGAACGCCTCATACAGATATTGTCCGGCGGCAAGCCCCGTCTGCGAAATGACCAGATTCACCTGCGCAGCCGCCGCATTTGAGAGCGTATCGAGCGTATCGCCCATCGCAAAGCAGGACACGACACGGAATCCGTTTTCCGCGAGCCATGCCCGCAGGGACTCCACGGTCCCGGTGATGCCGAAATCCAGCGGGGTCGCACCGAGTATGTTTACGCCGCCCGGTATTTTTTCCGCTGACGGCTGCACATATTCCTTTGCGATCACGCAGAGCGCCTCGGACGCGCCTCTGATATAGGAATGTGTGCCGTTTGTGTGCATCGCAAAGGTGCGGATGCCGGTGCGCTGTTCAATCGCAGCAGCAGCCGCATCAAAGTCCGTGCCGGTCATCATCGGCATCGGCGAACCGCAGACAGCGATGAAACGCGGATGCCGGTCATGCGCCGCCGCTGTCACATCCGCAATGAATTTTTCGTCATTGCCGAGGATCGCGTCCAGCTCGGTCAGCGCGGAAATAAAGATCATCGACTGCATGTCGTACCAGCGCGGCTCGTCATGCGTTGCATAGGTCGAGTTGCAGCCGGAAGCGTCATGAACCACCGTCATGCCGCCGAGCTCATAGAGCGCAGAACAGACACCGGAGGTGTCCGCCGCATAGCACGGGATGATCCGCGATACATTTTTCATCTGCGCACCTCCCTCACAGCAGACAGGATTCACAGCCAAAGCCCTTGTGCCGCAGCACGTTCCGGCTGTCCTTGGGTTCACGGAAGGCCTCGGTCATCAGCGCCGCAAGCGCCTGAATGCCCGCAAAGCCGTAATATCCGCCGTTGACCGCGAAATTCACAAAATGATCGGTCGCAAAGTAATACGCCGCCTTCTGACCGATCGCAAGCACCGGCGCATGCGGCTCGCTGTGCATGTGCAGCATATTGACATTCACCGCCGAGAAAATCTCCAGACCGGGGCGGTTTGCACGGAGCCATGCAAAGGCAGCCTCCTCCTCACCCGCCGCATCGGCAATGACGGATTTCACGTTGAAGCCGTGTTCGGTCAGCAGCTTCGCCAGCTCAAACGGCCGTGTCACTGCGGTGAAGTCGATCGCGATCTCCGTGCCGCCGATCACCGCCTGTGCGGCATCCAGTGCGGCATCCGCAGCCCGCATCTCCGCTGAAAAATCGGGATACGCCGCGCCGAGGGTTTCGCAGAGCTGCCGGTAATTTTCCAGAATCTGCGCGTAGTCAAAGCTGTTGGGCAGATAGAGCTGCGGGATGCTCAGGCGCCGCTCCAGCTCCGCTCCGGCATAGCGCCCGATCGGCGTATAGGTGATATCCAGTGCGCTCTCCGCCATGCGCTGATAATCTTCATAGTTCCTGCACAGCGCGATATCATGCAGCACAAAGCCGTTCTGCCGCAGGATGCGCACCAGCTCAGAGCGCTCATCCGTTGCGCGGTCATTGCCGATGATGCTCACCGCACGCGGGTTCCGTTCACGCGGTTCGAGTGCCGCATAAAGCTGCGCCGCCATTTTCATGCCCGGCGGGACAGTCTGCCGCATGGTCGGGGTCATATAGCAGTCCACAAATCTGATCTGCGGAAACCGCCCGTGCAGCTCGCGGAGGATCATGTCGAAATCGACTCCCGCAAACAGATGGATGCAGCTCAGATAGAGCAGGACAATGCGCGGCTGCTGCGGCAGCTTTTGCAGAATCTCCGCACAGCCGTCAATGATGTCATATTCCAGGCTGCCGTCGTACATATCCTGCTCGGATACCGAGATCCAGCTCATCCGGTCAAGGGCATTCATTTCAGCGGCTGTCAGAATGACACCGCGCAGGCAGCCCTGCGCGCAGGCAAAGATCTGATGTGCGCCGGGAACAAGCATCCCTGTGTGGACGATATTCCACATGCCGCGCACCGGCGTATTGTATTCCAGTCCGGAGGGAAAAAATGCAGCGCTGTCCGCATCGGCGATACGCACGCTGCGCGGCTTTTCCTGTGTCATGACACACCTCCGCAGGCTTCCAGCATCGCCTGCGCGATCGCGTCAAGCTGCTTTGCCGCTAGGGAATCCGGCTTCAGGCAGCGCACGGCGCAGTCCTGCTTCTCTGCTTCCGCGATATCCGCACTGCGGTCGAGCGCGCCGATGACTGTTGTATGAAAATCGTCCGCAAGCATCTGTACGGCAGCGTCCTCGCCCTCGGTACCTCTGCGGTTGAGGATGATGCCGCCTAAGGATGCATAGCCCCTGCCCCTGAAATTCTCAACGGCCATGCAGATATTGCCCGCCGCGTATTTTGCCATTTTTTCGCCGGAGGTCACGACAAATACCCGATCGGCATAGCCCCCGCGCATCGGCATCGAAAAGCCGCCGCAGACCACATCGCCCAGCACATCGTAAATGACGAGATCGGGCTGATATTTCTCATATGCACCGAGGCGCTTCAGCGTTTCCAGCGCATTGATGATGCCGCGCCCCGCACAGCCGACGCCCGGCAGCGGTCCGCCCGCTTCAACGCACAGCACGCCGAAATCCCCGACATGCACGATATCATCGAGCGTCACGTTCATGCCCTTCTGCCGCTCCGCATCCAGCACGGTCGGAATCCGCGTGCCGCCGTGCAGCAGCGCGGTCGAATCCGCCTTGGGGTCGCAGCCGATCTGCATGACGCGCAGACCCTTTGCAGCCAGTGCCGCAGAAATATTACATGAGACCGTCGATTTGCCGATCCCGCCTTTTCCGTAGACCGCCAGCTTTTTCATTCCGCATAATCCCCTCTCGTCACCGCGACCTCATAGCCGATCGACTTCATCCGCTGCTGCAAACAGAAGCGGCAGTCCGACGACTGATCCTCGGTGCAGATTTTGTTGTCGTAGAGCATGTACTTCTTCCGCACGGCCGTCGGCGAAAGATTCGGCATGATGACATTCGCGCCGGCCAGCACGCCCTGTTCGCGCCCCTGCGGGTGGATCGTACCCAGGGCAGTCGTTGCGGGCAGCAGCACATGCGGCAGCATCAGCCGGCAAAGGCTCAGCAGGTAGAGCGTCAGCTCATAGGAGCCCTTTGGCTCCTTTGCAAAAGGCGTGTCCTTATGCGGCAAAAACGGCCCCATGCCGATCATTTCCGGGCGGAAATCCTGCAAAAAGCACAGATCCTCCGCCAGATATTCCGTCGTCTGGAACGGCGAACCGACCATCATGCCCGCGCCGGTCTGGTAGCCCAGCGATTTGAGATCGCGCAGACATCGCATCCGGTGTGCAAAGGACATCTGCGGCGGGTGCAGCATGCCGTAATGTGCCGCATTGGCTGTCTCATGCCGCAGCAGATAGCGGTCGGCACCGGCTTCCCGCATCAGCTTCAGTTCATCGTATTCCCGCTCGCCGAGCGAGAGCGTCACGGCACAGTCCGGATGTGCCGCCTTGATGCGCCGCACCAGCTCTGCCAGATGTTCTGCGGTGTAGGTGAAGTCCTCACCGCTTTGCAGCACAAATGTCCGGTAGCCGATCTCATAGCCCTCATCGCAGCAATCCAGGATCTCATCATCCGTCAGTCTGTAGCGCTGTGCCTTCGCATTTGAGCGCCGGATGCCGCAGTACAGACAGTCATTTTTGCAGTAATTGGAGAATTCGACAATGCCGCGGATGAAAATGCGCCTGCCGAACACCTGCTGACTGACCGCACGCGCCAGCTCTGCGGCATACGCACGGTCGTCCTCTGTGATATCGGTCAGCAGTGCGATCCACTGCGCTTTGGTCAGTCTGCCGGATGCTCTGAGCATTCCGAGCAGGTCTTTTTTGGACTGCCGCATTCAGTTTTCCCCCATTCAGACAGCAAGAGCGGCCTGTCTCCGGAAAGACAGACCGCCCCCTTGTGCTTTGTCAAAAGAAGAAAGGGACTGCCAATCTTTCACCTCAAAGGCACAGCATTTTCGGTGTCAGGAGACAGAAAGCTATTTATCAATCACAGTGATCCCCGTGCAGCAGCCTCAAGCGCAGCTATCGGTGTGGACGGGTTCAGCGGGTCATTCTGCCGGAGCGCAGACGGTCTTTGCCTCAACGCCGGCGAGCCTGCCGATCTTTCCGGCAAGCGTATTGATGATGTTCTGGGGGGCATCGACCGCAACGCTGATGAGATTCAGCTTTTTCACACGGTACGGCACGCCCATTCTGCCGATGACGTACTCCGCATATTCATGCAGCAATGCATTGATGCCCTCTGCGGAATCCGGATTCCGGACAATAATCGCGATGACCGCGGTTCTGGTCTCCATACGGCATACTCCTCCCGAACCTGTTATCAGTTTATTATAGCATGCACGCAGCGGAAAGTCAAGGAGTCCCCTGCCGGATTGTTCATAACAGACAAAATATGAATGAAATTTTGTGCAGTTGAACTGTATTCAGCACTGCGGGAGCAGGTAAATTCCGGATATAGCAATCAATCACAGGAACATGCTTGACAAGTTGTGAGATTTTATGTATAATAACAGTATCCGAAGTCCGTTCCCGACCGTTTCAGGAGGGATATTATGAAACAACGAAAGCATTTCATGCGCAGACTGACTGCGCTCCTGCTGACAGGCACGATGCTGACGGCCTCTGCCGCGCTTGCACCCGCTCTCTGCGGCACTGCCGGGCTCTGCGCCGCCGCTGCCGAAACTGCCGCCCCCACACAAGAGGAGGTCTATGCGGCGCTCATGGCGATGCAGGAAACCTACCCCGAGGGGACACCGTTCACCAACGAGATCACCTATACATGGCATGCAGAACAGGGCTACACGATCCGCGGAGGCGGCTGTGCGGCGTTTGCATTTATGCTGAGCGATGCCGCGTTCGGCGATCTCCCTGCCCGGCGCTACTATGACTACAATCAGGTGCGCGTGGGCGATATTCTCCGCATCAACAACAATTCGCATTCCGTCATTGTGACGGAGGTGCATGCGGACTATGTGGTGCTTGCGGAGGGCAATTTCAACGGAGCGGTTCACTGGGGCAGAACGCTGACCTTTGACCGCATCAACGACGGCTCAACATCCTATGCGATCACCCGCTATCCGGAGGAAAAGCCGCACAGTACCGGCGATGTCAACGGGGACGGCGAAATAGATGCCATTGATGCGCAGCAGGCTCTCCGTTCCTATATTGACCGGATTGCCGGAAAAGCCCGGAAGCTCACGGATGCACAGCTCACCGCTGCCGATGTGGACAAAAGCGGTGTTACGGACGCAAGAGATGCACAGATTATTTTGCAGTATTTTGTCAGAAGGCTCGCACTTCAGGACATCACATGGGATGATCTGATCTGACGC
>CAMNJD010000468.1 GCA_946540705.1 uncultured Ruminococcus sp.
AGCAAGGAATTTCTGTGCAAGATGACGGAAAAGATGCAAGCAGATGCGCCGCCAAGCCGTCAGGCGGGCTTTGTGCGGTGTTGCCTATACTGCGGATTGCGTGCAGCAGCCCTGCCCGTGATTCAACTATACAGGGAAATGAGGTCGATTTATCTATGAAACTGATCTTTGCAGTGGTCAACGGCGACGACAGCGCAGCCGTTTCCAAAGCGCTTGCAAAAAGCGGATTCCGTGCAACAAAGCTCGCATCCTCCGGCAGCTTTCTGAGCTCCGGCAATACGACCTTTCTGATCTGTGTCGAGGAGGAGCAGGTCGATGCCGTAATCAGCGTCGTACAGCAGAAGTGCCATCACAGAAAGCAGTTCGTTCCCTCAACACCGACCTACGGCTCGCCCGCAACCGGCCAGATGCCGTCTATGCCGCTGGAGGTTCCCGTCGGCGGCGCGACCGTCTTTGTCACGAACATCGAACGGTTTGAAAAGCTGTGAGCGGGCAGATCACGCCCGTCCCGCAGATCGCCGGAAATGCGCAGCTTCTTTCTGAGCTGCGGCAGATGAAGCAAAAATCGCATCTGCCCCACGCACTCCTGCTGCACGGCCCGGAGGGCTGCGGCAAAAAGCTGATCGCGGAGTGGTTTGCGATGCTCGTGCTCTGTGAGGAGCACGGCGCTGCCCCCTGCGGACACTGCAAAAGCTGCCGGCTCGTTCGCAGTCACGCACACCCCGATGTGACGGCGGCGGAGCATTCGGGCAAGCGCGGCGGCTTTTCCGTCGAGACTGTCCGTCAGATCCGTGCGGATGCGGCGATTTTGCCCAATAACGGCGATATGCGCATCTTTATGTTCTGCGATGCCGACGGCATGAGCGTCCAGGCACAGAATGCACTGCTGAAATCGGTCGAGGAGCCGCCCGCACACGCCTGCTTTGTGTTTACTGCACAGGTTCCCGGTGTGCTGCTCCCGACGCTGCTTTCGCGTATGACGGCCAAAGCCGTGTTCCCCGTGACGCGCAGCGAGTGCATTGAGGCACTGACCCGCCGCGGCTATCCGGCGGATGATATACAGGCAGCGGCATCCCGCTTTGACGGCAATATCGGCCGCTGCATCACCTATCTGGAGGACAGCACCGTCCGCGAAGCGACAGACCGCACCGCCGCGCTGACGGCTGCCCTGGCAGACCAGAATGAATATGAGCTGCTGCGGCTGCTGACGGCCGCCGCGGCTGAGAAGGAGCAGCTCCGGAAAACGCTGGAGCTGCTCGATATCCAGATTCGCGATGCCGCACTGATGACCCTGAACGGCGATTTCTCGTTCATGGGCTGCGACCGCGATTCCGCACAGCGGCTCTCTGTGCGCCTCACGCCCCGCCGTACCTCGCGGCTGCACGGCGCGATCGCCGGAGCATTTGCCGATCTCGACGGAAATGTCGGCGCGGTGCTCACCGTGACAGCGCTCTGTGCGGCACTGCTGGACGCCTGATTGATTGTTAGATTTGGATGGTTAGTGAACTATGATTGAAGTAATCGGAGTCAAATTCAAAAGCGGCGGCAAAATGTACTATTTTGCGCCGGGAGACTTAAATCCCGCTGAGGGCAGCTATGTCGTTGTCGAAACGGCAAGAGGCGCCGAATGCGGTGAGGTCGCGGCACGGCGCCATGCGGTGCAGGATGACAGCATCACGGCCCCGCTCAAGCCGATCCTGCGCCTCGCGACCGAGGAGGACATGCAGATCCTCGAAAAGAACCGCGCCTATATGGCCGATGCATTCCGCATCTGCCAGGAGCGCATCGAAGCCCGCTCGCTGCCGATGCATCTGGTCGATGTTGAATGCGGCTTTGACAGCAATAAGCTCATCTTCTATTTCACGGCGGAATCGCGTGTTGATTTCCGCGAGCTGGTCAAGGATCTCGCAACGGCATTCCATGTCCGCATCGAGCTGCGGCAGATCGGCGACAGAGATGAGGCAAAGCTGCTCGGCGGCCTGGGCATCTGCGGCAGAGAATTCTGCTGCAAGGGCTATCTCAATAATTTTCAGCCGATCTCCATTAAAATGGCAAAGGAGCAGGGACTCGCGCTCAATCCGACCAAGATCTCCGGTGCGTGCGGCAGACTGATGTGCTGCCTGCGCTACGAGAGCCCGGTCTATGAGGAGCTCATCAAGCTGACGCCGAAGGTCGGCTCGACTGTGATCCTGCCCGGCGAGCCGCCTGTCCGCGCCTATGTCATGGAAGCGAATCTTGTCACGGGCAATCTGCGCGTGAAGCCGGAGAATTCCGATATGCCGGTCACGGTCAGCCGCGACAGTGTCGAGCGCCTTCAGGACACCAGCCGCCGCATGACCAAGGAGGATCTGCGGGATAAGCGCGCTGTGAACAGCAGCGTCAGCCCGCAGAACCAGAAAAATGCACAGCAGACAAAACCCGCGCAGGAGGACAATGCCGATAAACAGCAGGAGCAGAATGCCGGCCGGCAGCAGCGCCAGCAGCGTCCGCAGAAGCAGCGCCCGCAAAAGCAGAATCAGAATCATCCGGCAAACACAGGCCGTGAGCCCGCAGCAGCACCCGCCGTGCCTGCGGAGAAGCCCGCACCGCCTGCCGCATCTTCGCTGCATCCCGAATTCGGTGAGAACCGCCAGCGGAATCAGCAGCCCGCTCAGCCTGCTCCCGCTGCACAGCCCCGCCGCAGCATGCAGATGTTCGATGATATGGACTTCACCGAGCACCGCGCTGTCGTGGAGCACCCCGAGCTTGCCGCGGAACAGGCTCAGCAGCGCCAGCAGAAGCAGCACGACGGCAATCGCCGCTTCCATCGCGACAACCGGAACCGCCGTCCGCAGAATCACCGCGGAAACCGCGACGGCGAGGGACAAAAATCCGAACAGAAGCCTGAATCGTAACCGCATCGCTCCCCCCGGGGCGCGGACAGACGCTTAATTCCGGTGAACATCTGAAAATAATCCGTCCCGCGCCGGCCGAAGGTCACTGCACCCCGGCGGCATCGGGACGGAATTTTTTGCGGATTATTTCTGTTTCGCTGCATGCTCTGCGATCAGGTACTGCATGCCGGCGGTCTGACAGGAACGGTTCATATCGTCATCAAAGCCGATGCGCTCCATTTCAAATGCGCAGCAGGCATCGACATGCAGAACCGGCTGAATATCCTCTGCGGCACAGAGGCGGAATTCACTCTCAAACATCAGAGCGCCCCACGGGATATGGTATCGGCTGGTGACGAGCGCGACACTGCGGATCTGCGGCTGCTGCGTCCGGATGAGCTGATATGAAAACCGGGCATTTTCGGCGGTCGTCCGTGAGCGGTCCTCAATGAGCAGACGGTCGCTGCGCAGGCCGTGTTCGGTGAGCCATTCGGCCATCCGGCCGGCCTCAGTCGCATTACGGTCGCTGACGGCCGTGCCGCCGCCGGTGCAGAGCACAACGGCGTTCGGGTACTGCTTTGCACAGGCGAGCGCGGTTTTGAGGCGGCCGATCAGTTCGGCCTGCATGGACCCGTCGGCATTGAGCTGATAGCCCAGAACGGTGATGCAGAGCGTGTCATCATCCGGCAGACTGTCCGGAAGCTCTTTTTTGCTGTAGGGCATGTCCATGTCAGCCTGTGTCCAGTAGTCCATGATGCCGCGCCAGAGTGTGCCTGTCTCGCTGTCATGCTGCTGCAAATCGTCGAGGAGCGGCTCGATTTCAGCGGGATCGGCATGCTGTCCGTAGGTGCTGACGATCCGGTGGACGGCAGCGACGGGGTCAAAGTAGGGCGGGATCTTCTCCCATTTGCAGCTTGTCAGGCAGCAGGCGGCCAGAATGCAGGCGAGAAAGCTCACGGCGAAATGTCTCAAGACAGAACCTCCTTTGGGATGATATCGGCAGGCATATGTTCTCTATTGATGTACCAATTAAATTCGGGTATGTAATTTTTTAGGTGGTCGGAAAAATAAGGTTAAAACAAATAGTTTTAATTTTGCCCATATTAAAAGTTTCGCTCAAGCCTTTT
>CAMNJD010000469.1 GCA_946540705.1 uncultured Ruminococcus sp.
GTTCCCACCGCCTTGATCTCTGCCACCGGGCTGACTGTTCTGTGGTAGAAGATATCCGCTTTCCCATAGGTTTCCGTTTTGGAGTTATAATTCTCCAGCGATTGCAAAATCGGGTAATCCGCATCACGCCCGAACCGCTTTTTGTTGTCCGCCGAGCTCAGCGCGCCGTTCTCCTTGACATAGGCATCATACAGTTCGTTGAGTTTGTCGCGGAGCGGTGTGAGCGCCTCGTCGATGATATTTGTTTTCTGCTTATCCAGCAAAGCACGGGTAAGCGTGCGGATTTCAATGAGCTGCTTCACACGGTTCAGCTCCGCGGTATTACCCTTGACCTGATCCATGTGCTCACCCTGACGGTAGTAGACCTTGCTGTCTTTCTCGTGATACGAATAGTCCTTGCCCCACGGTTCGATCTGTTCCTGCCGCGCCTTTGCAGCGGCATTTCGGCGGGTAATTGTAATTTTTGCATTCAGGCTCTGGATTGCTTTCTGAAGCTGATCTTTCAGCGTGGTTTCGGGTTTCGGATCACAGGTCAGGCGGTCGAAATAGCCGGTTTTCCGCATGGTGCCGAGAATCATATTCGGATTCTGCACGAAATAGCTGTTGATCCGCAGACCGTCATCATTTTCGGCAGTATAGCACCAGTCAGGCTTTGCTTCATGCACCGGCAGCGGCGTCTCCCGCTTTTTCAGGAAAATAATGTCCGCAGTCACTCCTGTTCCGGCTTCCGCAAAAGTTGTGTTCGGCAGACGAATCGCCCCGACCAGCTCTGCCTGTGTCGCCAGATACTCGCGCACCTTTGAGGTTTTCTTGTCCATTGTACCGCTGGAAGTGATAAACGCAACCACACCGCCGGGCGCAACCTTGTCCAGCGCTTTCCGGAAGAATGCGTCATGAATCAGCCAGTCCTGTGCGTAGTCCGGATCATTCATCTTATAGTCGCCAAACGGGACATTGCCGATCGCGAGGTCGAAACTGCCGTCCGGCAGTCCGGAACGCTCAAAGCCGCAGTTCATGATCTTCACATTGTCGCGGTCATTGTGTAGGCGGGATGCAATCTCTGCCGTGATACTGTCAATTTCCACGCCGACCACACCGCCGTTTCCTATACCGTGCGGCATTCTGCTGATGAAATTGCCCGTACCGCAGGACGGTTCCAGAATGCGCGAATCACGCTCAAGTCCCATGCTCTGCACCGCCGACCACATTGCATCGACTACAACCTGCGGCGTATAATGCGCATCGGTCACGCTTGCCCTGATAGCCTTGTATTCATCGTCCGTCAGATAGCGGTGAAGCTGCGATCTGTCATAGTCAAATCTGTCTTTGCTTTCGTCAAACACATCTGCCAGTCCGCCCCAGCCGGAATAGCGCCGCAGCGTCATGTCTGAGACTTCCTTGCTGTGGTCATTACTGCGCTGCTTATGGTATAGCGGCTGACCGTTTTCCTCGCATTGCCGCAGACGGTGAAGCTCGCGGAGCGCCGCAATGTTGTCATGGAGCTTTCCGCGCGGATCAGCGGCATAGACAATCTCCGGCAAAACCTCCGGAACAGGGGGCAGCTCCGACTGTCCGTGAATCTGGATATATGCCTGCCGCCGGGAGACATTTTCAATCTTATCGCCGCGATAGTCCATTGTCCGTTCATAGCTGTCGAGCTCAGATTGCAGGGCATCAGGACTTGCATTATTCGGGTACAGCATAAAGAGCTGCATATCCTTGCCGTCAGCAAAGCGTTCATAAATCGTTGCTCTGCCGCGACCGTCCTGCTGCACATTCAGTTCGCCGAGATTGTGCTTTTCGGAAAACGCATTCAGGACAGCACGGTACTGCGCAGACGAATCAGTGCTCTCCGATTGTTCCGGTTCAAGTTCCGGCTCTTTGTCCGGTTCGATGGTAATATCTCTGCCTTCTTTGTCGGTGTAACGCACAAGCTGCCGACCTACATGGTCAACCGCATCATAAACATCCTGCGGCGTAATATATTCACCGCGCTCGATCATGCCGCGGATTTCCTTTGCCGCCTGCGTCCATGTATAGCGATAATTGCCTTTCTTATCTGCGGAAATAATATGAATGCCTTTGCTGTCATAGCCCACATTCGGCATATCCGGGCCGGAGTGACCGCCGATTCCGTATTCCTTTTGAAGAAATGCCGCGAGTTCTTTGTCAGTCGGCTGATGCTGCTCAAAGTAATCCGCAATGCGCAGCTTGCCGTTCACAAAACCGGAGCCGCGACCAAGATCATCCCGCAAAAGCTGCGTCTTTTCATCGACTTCCTCCGGCTCGTCCTCCATGCCGAACAGAGAGAGCTGCTTGCCCTGTGCGGGCATAGAAAAACCGCCAGCCTGTTTGGTTGACGGTTCTTCGGTATTCTCTTTTACGGTCTGGTCAGCGGAACCAGCACGCGCTCCCGCATCACTGTCCCGTCCGTGTAAAACGCCCGCGTTCTCTCCCATGCCAGATTCTGCTCGAATGTCCCGTTCGGGCGCGGATTCATCTGCTCGTACTGCCTGTCCAGAAGATTCCGGTACTCCCATGCGCTCCGGTCTACTGACCGCGCTGTTGTCAGGAAGCTGTGCTTCATCCGCATCACTTCCACCAGTTCCGGATGATTGTTCTCCATGAAGTGCATCCACGCCGTCCCGTAACTGCCGATCGGCTCCTGCTCTATCGACGGCTCCGTCTCCACTTGCAGCTCGTATGTCGCGTTCATCGGATTGAACCGGTACCACATCGGGATTCCGTTCACTTTCTTCTGCCTGAACTCCGGAAACCACAGCGTCCGTGAGCCGTTTTTGATCTCCTGCGTGATCGTCCAGCCCATCACGCCGTCCCGCTTCTCCGCTTTCGATGCGGTCAGGTGATTCGTCAGCTGATCTGCCGGAATCTGCGGCAGTTCCGCGTCCGTCAGATTCAGCTTCTGCTCCTCGCTGAGATTCAGCCATTCCTCGTAATTCAGCATGTTTCGCCTCCTGTTCTGCAAGCATCGCCTGCACACTCGTTTCGGTTACAATGTTCTCGATCTGCCGCAGCGTTCCTCTCGCTGCCTTGCCCGCGATCGCCAGAAAGATCATGCGCTGTTCCGTCGATTTCAGCGACCGGAATGCGGAATTGTCCGTCTGTACGCGGAAATTGCCGCCGTTGACGGAGAGCCGTCCCGCAATGATCTGCGCCACAGAGCTGACCATCGACCGCTGAAACGC
>CAMNJD010000470.1 GCA_946540705.1 uncultured Ruminococcus sp.
TCCGCTGTAATACTGCATCCGCGTCCGCCCGTGAACGGCGATCGCCGCCGCACCTGCGGCCTCCATGCGCTTTGCAAATTCCACGGCATTGACCGAATCTGCATCCCAGCCCGTGCGCATCTTGACCGTCACCGGCACGGCGCCGTCCGCGGATTTCACCGCTGCCTTCATGATCTGCTCTGCCGCCTCCGGTGTTTTCATCAGCGCACTGCCTGCCCCCTGATTCACGACCTTCGGCACCGGACAGCCCATGTTCAGGTCGATCCAGTCCGGCTGAAACGGGAGCAGCAGCTTCACCGCCTCTGCGATGAACTCCGGCTCACTGCCGAATAATTGCAGCCCCATCGGGCGCTCCTGCGCGGTGATGCGGCAAAGCTCGGCACTGCCGCGGCTGCCGTAGCAGAGTCCCTTGGCCGAGACAAGCTCTCCGGTACACATGCACGCGCCGTGCTCCGTGCAGAGCGTGCGGTAGGCCGTGTCCGCAACGGATGCCATCGGCGCGAGTGCAGCAGTCTGCGGGACGGTCTGCCCCGCGATCGTCACTGTTTTCATCGTTCTCCAATCCTCATGTCATACGACAATATCATTCTGCACTGCCGTGCTGAAGGAAGCCTTTGTCCGGAATGCATGCAGCGCTTCACATGCCATTTCCACCTGAAATTCGTGAAGCTGTACGCTGCACCGGTGACCGTTCCCCGCCGCATCATCATAGTCGATCACAGCATAATGGGCGGTCTCCGCGCCGGTATAGACACCGTTGCCGTAGAATTGGGTCTGTTTGACATGCTTGCGGACATCGGTGATGCGGTTGTTTTCGATGCGCACGATCCGGGTCTCTGTCCAGATGACGGTATCATCCTCGCCGATATTGATGCCGCCGCGCACCTTGCCCTTGCAGAAGGTCAGGAGCCTGCCCTCGAGATATGACCGCTCGATGCGCGGCAGATCGTTTCCGCATTCTCTGATAAATGCGCGGACAGGCGTGCGCAGGAGCTTCAGCAGTCCCCAGCCAAGGAAAATCAGTCCGCCGATCGCAAGAAACACATTCGCTTCGATCGCTCCGCTGCGCCAGAAAACTGCCGGAATGAAAAACGGCAGCGAAATCGCGGACAGAACGATGCCTGCGGTGCTGCGGTATCTGCGGCGGAGGTCAGCCTGCATTGTTTTTGCAGTCACGCGCTGAAAATCGTGTGTCTCGCGGTATTTCCGGTACTGTGCCTGCCATTCGTCCTGCTCATAGCGTTCGCCGCTGACAACAGACTGCCGGAACGCAGCGTCCTTTTTTTCCGCACGGATCTCCCACACAAAGAACAGCGAGAACAGTCCGCCGAGCACCGATGCGATGATGACAGACCAGACCACAGGCACACCGTAATACAGCAGGGCCAGAAAGCCGAGCGGTGTGCCGGCAACGACCGTGAGCAGAAAGCGCTTTTTTCGGTCAAATTCCACTGTCATTCCTCCTCTGTCTGTGCATCTGCGCTTATTTTCCGTTCAGCAGCCGCAGCGCATTTTCATGCGTGATCTGTGCGAGCTCAGTCTCCGTCAGGCCGAGCGACTGAAGGAATTTCAGCGTATCTGCCGGATTTTCCCACGGCGAATCCGACCCGAACAGAATCTTGTCCGCGCCGTGGTTCCGGATGATGCGCAGGCACTGCTCCGGCGGAATGAACAGCCGGATATAGGCGGTGTCGAGGTTGATATTCGTACCGACCAGCTCGCGCTCGACATCATCCCACTGTGCCCAGCCGCCGAGATGCGCTGCGACCAGATTACTGCCGTCCACATAGTCCAGCGCATGCCGGATCTTCTGCGGTGAGGTGTAGACCGGCGGCGGCAGTCCGATATCCGCGCCCGCATGGAACACCACGATCAGATGAAGCTGCTCCGCTTTTTGCAGGATTCGGATGACCTCCGGGCTGTCGATGTCGTACTGCTGAAACTGCAAATGCAGCTTGATGCCTGCAAAGCCGCGGGCAGCGAGGTCGGTGAGGACGTCCTCTGCTTCGGGGTCTGCGGGATGCAGCGTACCGAGCGAGAGTGCCCGCTCCGACCGCACGCTCTCCGCAAAGCGGTTGATGCTCTCGGTCTGCGAGGGCTTTGTCGCGATCGGCAGACAAATACTGCGGTCTACTTGTGCGGGCTGCATGGAATCGAGCAGTCCCGCAAGCGTTGCCGGGCGGAATGACAGCGGGGAACCGTCACTGTTTTGATAGGATTCGCCCTGCTCCCGGCGGATGCCCGCGATCAGGGCGTCGATGCTGCGCGCAGCGATCTTCTCCGGGAAAATATGCGTATGAAAATCAATCAGCATGGATATTCCTCTTTCGGTTCAGGCAATGTGCTGTTCCGGTGAATATTGGGATTCAGCGCGGAAGCGGCACAGTATTTGTTTGTGAATCAATGTTCCGGAGCGGGTACTCCTGCGATCAACCGGCTTTTGCCGGAACAGGCGCATGGGAATGCGCAAAAAGACCGTCCGGCTCAGCACCGCACAGTCTCATTCCGTCCATATCTCCAAAAGCTCCGCCCAGCCGTCTGCCGTCCGGTCACAGATGCGCTCCAGCTCCGGCCACTCCGTCCTTGCAGTGTCATCACGGATGCCGATGACCGGAAAGCCCGCATCCTTCGCTGTTTTTGCAGCATAGACCGCATCCTCGAACACTGCCGTATCAGCGGGTTCCGTGCCGAGCCTGCGCGCCGCCTCAAGGTAGATCGCCGGTTCGTTTTTCCCCTCGGGGAAATCGTCCGCCGTCAGCACCGCCTGAAAGCAGTCTGCGATGCCGAGCCGCTTCAGGGCAGCGGGCAGCAGTGCCGGATAGGTCACGGTCGCGAGTGCGCAGGGGATGCCCCGTGCCGCAGCCTCCCGCAGAAAGCGCTCCGCACCGGGCTTCAGCGGCAGCTCCTGCGTATACGCTTCTGCCGCATGCTGTACAATCAGCTTCTCCGCTTCCTTTGCCGTGACCGGCAGGGCAAACCGCTCCGTGATATAGGCACATGCCTCCGAAACGGTCATCGGCTTGACCTCTCCGTCGATGTCTTCCGGCGGGTCAATGCCGAATTTGCGCAGAAAATGCGATACCAGATTCGACCACATCCCGAGCGAATCAAGCAGCGTACCGTCCAGATCAAAAATCATGCCGCGGATGCTCATTCCATTTCGCTCCGATTCGAGAGGGCGCGGAACAGCGTCACCTCATCCGTATATTCGATCACGCCGCCGACCGGCAGGCCGAATGCAAGCCGCGTCACCTTTACGCCCAGCGGCTTCAGCAGCCGCGAGAGATACATCGCCGTTGCCTCGCCCTCGACGCTCGGGTTCGTCGCCATAATGACCTCCTCCACGCCGCCTGCCTGCACGCGCTCCAGAAGCTGTTTCACGCGCAGATGCTCCGGCGTTACGCCGTCCAGCGGGGAGATCAGTCCGTGCAGAACGTGATACAGTCCGTCATATTCATGCGTCCGCTCGATCGCCGCGACATCCTTCGGCCCTTCCACGACGCAGATCGTGCTGCGGTCGCGTTTCGCGCTGCCGCAAATGCTGCAAACCTCACCCTCCGTCAGATTCTGACAGACCGGGCAGTCATGCACCTTCCGCTTGGCATTGAGGATCGCGTCTGCGAACTCCTGTGCATCCTCTGCGGGCATCTCCATAACGGCAAACGCAAGGCGCTGCGCGGTTTTCATACCGATACCGGGCAGCGCCGCAAATTTCTCGGCTAAAACGACAAGCGGCAATGCGCTGAAATCGTCCATATGTTCTCAGAACAGGCCGGGCAGTGCCACACCGCCGGTGATCTTGCTCATCTCAGTCTCAGTGGTCTGCTCAACATTGTTGATCGCCTCATTGACTGCGCTGATGATGAGATCCTGAAGCATCTCGATATCCTCCGGATCGACGACCTCCGGCTTCAGCTCGATGGACTGAAGGGTCTTCTTGCCGGTCACGGTGACAGAAACTGCGCCGCCGCCTGCGGTTGCAGAGAAGGTGCGCTGCTCAATGTCCTCCTGAAGCAGTGTGATCTGATCCTGCATTTTGCGGGCCTGATGGATCATGCTGTTCATGTCCTGGCCGCCGCCCTGAAACTGCTTGGGTACTCTCGATTTCATAAGAATTCTCCTATCATTTTTGAATTTTCAGATTTATATGATAAGCCGGGGAAGCTCCTGCGGCCATATCAATCATTGCGGGTATCGACTGCGATGCCCTGCGCTTTTGCACGTTCCAGCAGCACCTCGACCGGTGCGGCCTTGTCCTCCTCCGATTCGACGCACTTGTACCGGATCGCATATTTCCTGCCGAGCACCTGTGCTGCGGCCTCACCAAGTGAAACGGCATCCTGCTTCATGAACAGCTTTCCGAACAGCCGGTTGCGCACAATCATCAGCAGAATATTCTTCTCCTCGATGACAAACGCATTCGAGCCCTGAAGCAGCCCGGACACAGAGGGGTTCACCTCTTCAAATTTTTCGAGCACGGTTGCCCAGTTCCTGACCGGCGTATACTGCACCGTATCGGTCTTGCCCTGCACCTGAAGATCCTGTGCGGGGACATTCCGCAGCGGGGCAGGCTTTTGCAGCACCGGCTGCGCAGCGGCAGGGACACCGTTCTGCATCATCGACCGGACCTGCTGTTCGAGTGACGTGATGCGCTTTTCGAGCGCCTTGACGTCGCCCTTTTGACCGGCATCCTCTGCGCAGAGGCGGATGAGTGTCATCTCAAGCTCCATGCGGCGGTTTCCGGCTCTGGTCATGCGGTCACAGCAGCCGCGCACCTCATTCAGCGCATACAGCACTGCCGCGAGCGGCATCTGCTCTGCAATGCTCCGGAGCTGTTCGAGGTCATCGGGCATACAGGCGAGCAATGCCGGATCATCCGGCGCGGTTTTCAGCAGCATCAGGTTCCGAAGCTGCTGCGAGATCTCATCGGCAAAGCGGGTCATATCCTTGGACTGCCGGTAGAGCAGGTCGATGCGCTGGAGCGCCGCGGCTGCTTCGTGACCGGCGATCGCCCGCAGAATCTCATAGACCGATTCGGTTCCGGCGACGCCGACGGCTTCCTCGACCGTTTCGGTCGTGATCTCGTCAGAGACTGCCGCACACTGGTCGAGCAGGCTCAGTGCATCACGCATACCGCCGTCCGCGAGCGCCGCAATGCGGAACGCCGCAGAATCGGTCACGGTAAACTGCTCATGCTCTGCGATATACTGGATCCTGCCTGCAATATCGGCCGGAAGGATCCGTCGGAAATCAAAGCGCTGGCAGCGGGAAAGGATCGTTGCCGGCACCTTGTGGATCTCGGTTGTGGCAAAGAGAAATTTGACGTAGGCAGGCGGTTCCTCGATCATCTTCAGCAATGCGTTGAACGCGCCTGCGGACATCATGTGAACCTCGTCGATGATATAGACCTTATATTTGCACCGCACCGGCAGGAACGCCGCGTTGTCGCGGAGATTCCGCACCTCATCGACGCCGTTGTTCGAGGCGCCGTCGATCTCGATGATATCGGTCAGCGCACCGGCCTCAGCATCCTTGCAGATCTCGCATTCGAGGCAGGGGTTGCCGTCCTTGGGGTGCAGGCAGTTGACGGCCTTTGCAAAGATGCGGGCGCTGGTCGTCTTGCCCGTGCCGCGGGAGCCGGTAAAGAGGTAGGCATGCGCGGTTTTCTCGCGGATGATCTGATTTTTCAGTGTTCTGGTGATATGCGGCTGTGCGACGATGTCATCAAAGGTCTGCGGCCGCCATTTCCGATACAGTGCCTCATACGCCGCCATACGCGCTCACCTCCGGTTACTGTTCCGGCTGACCGGGCTCCTGCGTCTGTGCAGGCTTTGTCTGCTCCGGCTTTGCCGTCTGCTGCTCCTGCTCTGCCCATTCGGGATGTTCATCGAGCATGAGCGCTTTTGTCTCATTATAATAGCTGCGGAACTGCCGCGGTTCGCTGAGCTGGTTGATCAGTGCCTTATAGCGGTAATCCTTGGCAGCGGCGAAGTCTCCGAGCTGAAGGCTTGCGATGGCCATGCCGCTCAGGGCAAAGGCGTAGTTCTGCCGTTTTTCGATCGAACGCTGAAACCACTCGATCGCCTGCTCCGGCTTTTTCTGCTTGATGAACAGATAGCCGATATCGGTATACAAAAAGTAAAATTCGGGCGGCGGATCGTGGTCGAGCAGATCCTGAAACGCCTCAAAGCTGCGTTCAAAATCGCCGCCCTCGGAATAGCTCCGCGCCTGAAAGAGCTTTGCGAAATGCCGCGGAAAGCCGCTGCGGATCGCTGTCTCGTAATAGGGCACCGCGTTGGCCGGGCAGCCCAGAATCTGGTAGCAGCGTCCGATATAGAACGAAAGCACGCCGGTCTCCTGCTCGGTCAGCTCATACTTCTGCACCTCAAGGAACTGTTCCAGCGCCTGCCGGGATTCATCGCGCATATAGCAGTCCATGCCCGCGCAGAAGAGCTTGTCGGGCTTGCGAAAGCCCCCGAAGGTATTGCCGATCAGCTCCTCATCGACGCGCACGGCGGCTCTTTGCAGGGCTTTATATTCCATCACGAGCGTCGCGAACAGCGCAGTCAGATAGCTGACGAGCACCAGCTTCAGGTGCATGGACGGGGAGAACTGCGCATTTCCGGGTGTCCCGCGCAGAACGAAGGATATCAGCAGCCCGGAATAGATAATGATGCCGGGCATAGCCGCCTTGACCGCGATATTGAGCACCCGCGCCGTCAGCCGGCGAAGCCTGTCTCCCATAGTCACCCCTCCGAAACGCTGCGGCCGCACCGTCTGAATACGATACGGCAAAAAATTCCGGAGCATAGGTGTGCAGGCTGACTGCGGCACGCCAAGCGCTCCGCTTAATGCTGCTCGGTTCCCCGCCTGACATGGTTCACGGTGCTTTGCTGCACAGGGCCCGCACACCTATGATCCGGAATTTTCGGATCAAATGATAGCTGTTCACTGAATCTGTATCACATTATACCACATTCCCTGTGAAATTTCAAGAGGTAAATTGTGATTTCTGATAATTTTTGCATTTTGGGAATTTTCCTCTTGACATTTTCGTCACTTTGTGCTATAATAGCAAGGCAGTCGGGAAACAGGCCGGCCGGTTCAACCGGTTCCGGGGCAGTTTTCCGTGACAAAAACGAGGTGT
Organism: uncultured Ruminococcus sp.; assembly: GCA_946540705.1. Classification (GTDB taxonomy): domain Bacteria; phylum Bacillota; class Clostridia; order Oscillospirales; family Ruminococcaceae; genus Firm-04. Next base: position 7,148 of record CAMNJD010000470.1, read on the forward strand.
GGCTCAGTTTGGTAGAGCGCTGCGTTCGGGACGCAGAGGCCGCAGGTTCAAGTCCTGTCA
>CAMNJD010000471.1 GCA_946540705.1 uncultured Ruminococcus sp.
GGAAGCACTGATTAAATCTGGTGCGCAAGGATGCTTTCGGTCAAGTAAACTTGACCTGTCAGATTTTTCGTCAGATTGTATGAAAACGACGCCGCTGGGCTGACGCCCAGCAAGGAGTTTTCGTGCAAGATGACGGAAAAGATGCAAGTAGATTGCGTGCCAAGCCGTCAGGCGGGATTTAATCAGTACTTCCCTAAGCCTAACACGCCCTAGTCATGGTCAGATGTCGCTTTGCACTGCTGTCTGCTTTCTGTGATCCGGGATGCGGTCAAGCACCCGCAGTCCGAACAGATACATCGTGCCGCACAGTGCTGTGAACAGTATCATATTGACAACTGTATGCAAATGCAGAAAACGGGTCAGCAGCAGGCTCAGAACCGAAAGTTCCCAGCTCACCAGTAAAATAAATGCCGGACGAAGCAGAATGCGTTTCCAGTCCGGCTTCAGGCCGGTTACACGCAGCACAAAATACAGACGAACAGAATTGCCGGTCAGGTTGCAGGCCATGTAGGACGCAACTATCCCGTAAAAGCCGAACATCGGAACACAAATCAACAAAACCGAAATCCGGACGATATACTCCGCCAGATAATTCAGTGATGAGAAATTCTGCTTGCCAAGCCCGCGGAGTACACCCTCCAATATGATCTCTATGTAAATAAACGGTACGACCGGCGCCATAAATTGCAGGATCCGCCCGGTAAAAGCATCCCCTCCGAGAAGCACGCCGAGCTGCTTTCCGAATTGCACCAAAAACGCAGACACGAAAATAGAAAAGGCGACTGTCTGTTCCAGCACACGCTCTGTCATTCGCCGTATTTCGCTTTCATTCTGACCGGCACGGGCCCGGGAGAGCTCCGGAACCATCAGCCCGGACATACAGCACTGCACGACGGACGGAAAGAACAGAGCCGGTATGATAATCGCTTCAAACTCGCCGAACTGCGCAAGCGCCCGGTCGGTACTGTCCCCGAATTGTAGCAGCGTCAGCGGCACGAGTGCATCATTTGTGCTGCTGAGGATGGCGACCAGACAGGCATTTCCCATGATTGGCAGAATGAAGCGCAGAAACTGCGGGAGCCTGATCGTACAGATATTACAGTTATCTTTATTCGGCAGCGGAATCAGCATCAGAAACAAGGCGGCGATCCCCTGCCCCGCCAGACTTGAAACTGCAAATGCTGTCAGAATCGCGGCCTTGCCGACCGGAATCAGAAAAACCGTATAGAACGCCATCACACCAGCCCGAAGCAGGAATTCGATGCATTCTGACACGGCCGGCAGGATCGCTTTTTGATAGGCGTAACACCGCCCCTTCAGGCAAGCTGTCCATGCAGAAACCGGAAGCGAAACACTCAGCAGGCGGATCGTCACAGCATTTGCGCCTGTTTGCGGTATCATTGCTGCGATTTTTGGTGCCAGAAAGCAAAGTACAACCGCAAAACTGCTGCTCAGTGTCAGACAGAATCCGGCCGCATACTGAAAGACCCGTTTGGGATTTCCGCCGCAGCCCAGCTCCTCAGACAGAAATCTGCTGGTCGCGATGAACCCGCTGCCGCCGCTGAGCACTGCTGCCAAACCGTAGAACGAGCCCATCAGCGTCAGCGCACCGACAGATGCAGCACCGAGCCGCCGGGTCAGAAAAATATTCAGCAGCAATCCCATTCCCTGCAATGCAACAGAGAAAATACTGAGATAGGCTGTTTCGCGCAGAATCGAGCTGCGTTTTGTTTCACTCATCAACGCTCACCTCGAAACAGCTTATGCAAATTCCGCACAAAAAAGAAGTCTGCCGCAGTGACAGACTTCTTTTTCATTATGAAAACAGCGCTACGAATGTTACAACCTGGTTTTCACTCGTAACAGAAAGGGTACCGCCGAGCTGATGCACAATACTCTTTGCAATGCTCAGCCCCAGTCCCGAGCCGTTCGGACAGTCTGTATCGACCCGGTAGAAACGGTCATACAGATGCGCAAGCTGTTCCGGCGGAATATCCTTTGCAGTATTCGCAACCGCAAGCCGGATCTTTCCCTGTGCGTCCTTCGAGAGTGACACGGTGATCTGCGCCTTGGGCACTGAATGCAGAACGGCATTATCCAGCAAAATCGAAAGAAGCTGCTTGATATTGTCTTCATCTGCGCACAGCGAGACATTTCGCTGAATGACTGTATTCAGTGTTTTTCCGTTTTCGTATATGATCGGCTCAAATACCAGACAGACATTGGATACAGTCTCACTAAGCTGAATGGGGGCATCGTGCTCACGTACATTCCGCTTATTCTCCATTCGTGCGACCGAAAGCAGCACAGTGATCAGTTTTGACATGCGCATTGTCTCAGACTGAATATAGTTGAGCCATTTGCTTTGCTCCGCGACAGATTCATTCGGATTCGCAAGGATGACCTCCGTATTTGCCGAAATAACCGCGAGCGGTGTTTTCAGCTCATGCGAAGCATCCGCGACAAACTGCTTTTGCTTTTCCCACGCTGTCTCGACCGGTGTGACAGTCCAGTTCGCAAGCAGCATGCTGACACCGAATGCCAGCACAAGCCCGACCGCTGCAATCAGCAGGAAGATGAACAGCAGTCGCTTCAGCGTGGATTTTTCGGCTGCGCGGTCCATGAGAACGAGCCGATAGTGACCCTCCTCGTCCGGCTGATACAGAAAGCGGTATGAGTTTTCACCGATCTGCACCGTACCGGATTCCTCGCCTCGCCGCATAACCTCATCCATTGCGTGATTCACGCGCCGGAACGATTCATCCTCAGAAGCGTCACGGTCATTGCCGGCATAGGATGATAATTTGCCGTCAGAGTCGAATTCTGCAATAAACGCATCCGGAATATAGCGGCCTTCTTCGACCGGTACGATCTGTACTGTCGTTGTATTTGCAGCAGTTGTTGAAGCAGGTGCAGCAACGGAAGTTGTCGGCACCGATGTCGTTCCGGTCGTTTTTGATACGGTTGTCGTCTGGGTGACGGCTGTTGTCACAGGCGGCGGGGTCATCGGGTTCGGACGGTGTTCATTGATATCTGTCTCACCCGGCGGGACAATTCCGCCCTCCGGCGGCTGCGGGTCGCGGGGTTCTTCTCTGCGCGTGCGCGACGAGCCTGCTGTTCCGGCGGCTGCGGTCGTCGTTGCCGCCGGCTGTGTGGGAGCAGTTGCGGGAAGCGTTCCGGGCACTGCCGGCGGATGATCCTGTTTATCCTCACGGTCATCCCGCTCCTGCTTGTCCTGCCGGTCATCCGGAACACTGTTATCTTCACCGCTGTCAGACGGCGCGTATGGGTTATATGGATTGTAAGGATTATTGGGATAATATGGGCTGTACGGATTATAGGGATTATATGGATTGAACGGATTAAACGGACTGAACGGATTATATGGGTTAAACGGATCATAGTGATTCCAGTTTCCCTGATCACCTTTATTATTCTCTGTTTCATGCAGAGGCTGAGCGATCAGACCCTCTCCCTGATACAAAAGCGGTTCGATCACTGCATCAAGGCTGTCATTCTGCGGATCAGCATTCGGCTTTTCCCCGAAATCAGGCGGCTCACCCTCCGGTGCGGACACGCCGTCCTTTGGCGGCTTTCCGCGGAAACCGGGGCCTTTGATCATCTCCTGCATCACCGTGTAGGAGGATGAAACCTCAGCATGATACAGAAAGCCGAACAGGATAGCAAGGCAAAGCAAAAGTGTACCGCTTAGCAGCGCCATAATCAGAATCAGATAACGGCGCCGCATTTTTTTGATCATGCATACCCCTCCTTCCGGATGGAACGTACCGGATCAGATCATCCTTTTTCTTCCAGACAATAGCCGACACCGCGCACTGTTTTTATCGCGACTTTGGAATGCATATGTGCGAGCTTTTTCCGCAAAAAGCTGACATACACCTCAACATTGTTGTTTTCTGCATCCGATTCATAGCCCCAGATCTTGACAATCAGAGTCTCTTTCGAGAGAATGCGGCTGCCGTTCTTCAGAAACAGCTCCATCATGGAAAATTCCTTCAGGCCGAGCTTGAACGAATTGTTGCCGCAGAACAGCTCGTATGTAGAAAGATTCAGCGTCAGATCGCTCCATGTCAGCACATTCTCGAAAATGACATTTGCATTGCGGCGATACAGGGAGCGCATCCGCGCAAGCAGTTCATCAGACGAAAACGGTTTTGTCATGTAGTCATCCGCACCGATATCCAGACAATCAACCTTGTCGGTAACGGTATCGCGGGCGGTAAGCATCAGCACCGGCGTGGTCAGCTTTTTCGCACGAATTTCCTTCAGCACCTCATAGCCGTTCATTTTCGGGAGCATAAAATCGAGAATGATCATATCATAAATGCCGGAAAGCGCATTATCAAGCCCGCTCTCGCCGTCATAACACGCATCTACGATATATTTATTCTTATGAAAGATCTGCACCAATGCATCGGACAGTGCAACTTCATCTTCGATCAGCAGAATTCGCATACAGCATCTTTCCTTTCCATATACTGCTTTCTACTCTAATTATACACGATTTCCGATATTATTGCAAGTGATTTTCTCACGAATTTATGCACAAAACAGAAATTCCCGCATAAGATATAGAAAAATTTAAGAAAGAGGTGCTTCACCTATGCCGCTGATTTTCCTCAGTCCCTCCACACAGGAATGGAACCCTTATATCACGGAAGGCAAAAACGAAGAGGGAGTTATGAACCAGCTTGCTGATGAGATGGTGCCCTATCTTCGGTCGTCCGGGATCGACTACATCCGGAATGATCCGGAACGCAATGTAGCAGGCGCGATCGAAGATTCCAACGCAGGAAGATTCGACGTACATCTCGCACTGCATACCAATGCTGCACCGGCACAGTTTTCCGGCATGCTGCGCGGAATTGATATCTATTTTGCGCCCAAAAGCTACGACAGCGAAACGCTTGCGACGATCATCGCAAACAATTTTCAGCAGATATATCCCCGCCCGAATGATGTCATGGCACGGCCGACGCAGAATCTCGGGGAGGTGCTGCGGACAAAGGCGGTAGCAGTGCTCGCAGAGATCGGCTATCACGATAATGCAGAGGACGCGGAGTGGATCCAGAAAAACCTGAAGCTGATTGCACGGATGCTGGTACTTTCGCTCACTGATTATTTCGGAATCCCGTTTATCAGTGCTTCTCCGGTCATTCCGGGAACCGTTGACACGCAGGGAAGCCGTCTGAATCTTCGGAGCTATCCGTCGCTCTCAGGCACGGTGATCGGTCAGATTCCTGACGGGACACAGCTTCTGCTGGACGGAGAAACAGACGGCTGGTACGTGACAAGGTACGGCGGAAAAACCGGGTATGTCAGCGGCGAGTATCTCCGCTTTCCCTGACAGTTTTCGTCATCTGCTCGATGATCTCACGAAATACCGGTGCGGCGGCCTGATTGCCTGACCCGCCGTCTTCAACAAAGACGGTGACTGCATAGCGCGGATGATAGGCCGGAAAAAAGCCGGTCATCCAGGCGTGGCAGTATTCCGTTCCGTCATCCGCAAAGCGTCCGGTCTGGGCGGTTGATGTTTTGCCTGCTGCGGTGATGTTATCCGGTTTTGCATTGGTCGTGTCGCTTTTGTAGATCACTGCACGCATCATCCGCTGCAATGCAGCAGCGGTCTCCGGCTGAAGCACGCGGGAGCCGCTGCGCTCGCCGTAAACCTGACAGTCCCGGCCGTTTACCGTCAGCGCAGTCACCAGCCGCGGCGTATAATATGTCCCGCCGTTGGCAATACAAGCGGTCATGGCAGCGATTTGCAGCGGCGTCGCTGTCAGCTTTCCCTGTCCGAAGCTGAAATTTGCCTTCTCAGCCTCGATCTTCAGCTCATCAGAAGACGGAAGATACCCCGCAGCAGAATGCAGCCCGTCAGCAAGCACGATTTCCGAACCAAAGCCGAGCTTTTCAGCGGTATCGTGCATTGCAGCAGGCGTCATGATCTGACTGAGCGAAATGAAATAAGGGTTGCAGGATGCAACCATTGCATCCTCCATATTCAGCAGTCCGTGCCCGTCCCATTTATGGCACCGGAATGTCTGCCCGTAGATCGTTGTATACCCTTCGCACGAGTACATATATTGTGCTGAAATTCCGTGTTCCATTGCAGCCGCAGCGGTCACGAGCTTAAACACCGAGCCGACACTGTACGGCGAGAGCGCACGGTTCAGGAACGGCGACTTCGGATCATTCAGCGCATCGGAAAGATGCCGGGTATCATAAACCGGAGCGCTTGCACACGCAAGGATCTCGCCGCTCATGCAGTCCAGAACGACCGCAGCACCGGCGTTCGGGGCTGCTTTCTGCAATGCTGTTTCAGTGATCCGCTGAATATCCCGGTCCAGTGTTGTAACGATGCCGCCGCCCGGCATCCCGCTGCGGCTCACGTCGCTCTCTGCACCGGGCAGCACCTCTCCCCTGCCGCTGACAGTAAAGGTGATATCTGCGGCTGTGTCGCATTCGCTAAGCCAGCCGGAAAACGCATACTCCAATCCTGAAACTGCCTTGCCGTTCTGCCGGTATCCGAGCAAATGCTGCGCCGGCAAAATACCCTGTGCATTTTCTTTTCCGTGCAGAATCTGAAGATTCGGTGTAGGCTCTGCCTCCGCAGTCAGCGTACACACAAACGGCGATACACGCTGAAGCTGCGCTGTTACGGCCTCGCGGTCACGCAGTTTCGCGAAAATAGATGCCAGTGTATCGGGCGTCGGACTGACGACTGCGAGGATTGTGTCCTCTGTATTATTGATCGGACGCATATGCCGATCATAAAATGTACCCGATGCCATCGGAACATGCAGATGATATTTTCCCTGGCGTACACTTGCGGTAGCGATCTGACCGCCCTGCTGAACGGTTGCCAGACGAACCATCAACCCAGCCATGCAGAGCAGCAGCAGACCGGCAATCACATAAAGCTGAACCGGCGTTTTTCGTCTCACAAAGCAAAACTCCCTTTCTACTTTTTCAGGAGTATTATGCTCCGCAGAACGCCGGAATATACAAAACGGCCGTGCTGATGTGACTCAGCACGGCCGTTTTTGTGATTCATTCAGATCGCAAAGGAGCCCGAAAGGTAATCGTCATTCACAACGTAATAGACCATACCCTCGACAGCATTGATATACAGCGAAAGTGCCTTGACCTCATCGAGCGAATTGCCCTTTGCGGTCCAGTCCTCTTTAGCACGCGCAACCAGTGCATCTGCGCTAGCAGACTTATCAGCCAGCTCGATGACAACCTTTGTGTCAATCGTATCAGCCTTTGCAGCTTTCTTTGCGCGGGCAGGCTTCTCGGCAGCATCAGCAGCCTTCTTGGAAGCTCTGGCCTTGGTGACCTTCTTTGCAGCGGTCTTTGCCTTTTCGACAGCGACCTCAGCCTTTTCGACAGCCGTTTCAGCAGCAGTCTTGACAGTTTCCTTTGCTTCCTCAGCAACAGCCTTGACTTTCTCGACTGCGGACTCCGCAGCAGCTTTCTTCGTGTTCGGCATAATCGTTTCCTCCTCTGCCTGAATCTGTTTTACAAATGAATTAGTCCTCGGGATTGATTGCGTCCTTCAGGGTTTTACCGGCCTTGAATGCGAGTGCCTTGCAGGGCTTCGTGGTCATGATCTCACCGGTACGCGGATTCTTGCACTGCTTTGCGGGACGGTCACGAACCTCGAAGGTACCGAAGCCGGTAATCGAAACCTTTTCACCGGAGATCAGAGCATCGGTGATTGCGTCGAGCACAAGGTTCAGAGCCTTATCAGCTTCCTTCTTCGGGCAATTTTCCTTTGCAGCGATTGCTGCAACAAGATCATTCTTTTTCATGGGGATTTCCTCCTAAAATAAAAAGTCTACATGTATTATATAACGAAAATACGTGATTTGTCAAATACAAATCCATTTTTCGGATTTTTCAATCAGAAAAATGTCGGTTCAGAAGGAAAACTTGGCGATTTTAACATGATTCTGTCGGTTTTCAGAGCATGTGCGCACGCAATTCTTCGCCCGGAAGCGGAGAAAGATACGCAGGAGCGACGTCGAAAACAGTCTTGCAGCCGGTCTGTTTTTCCGCTGCGAGGCGGTATGCAGCGCGTGCAAAGGCGACCAGAACGTTGGTTGTAAACTCCGGATTGGAGTCAAGCTTGAGGCTGTATTCGATCAGATGCTTGTGCTCACCGTTCGCACCGGTCACGCCGCTGCGCATGACAAAGCCGCCGTGCGGGATGCCGGCGTGATCGCGGTTCAGTTCTTCCTGAGAGATGAAATGAACAGTCGTATCATACTCATCAAAATAGTGCGGCATCGTCTTGATATCATGCTCGATTTTCGCGAGATCGGCACCGGGCTTTGCAACGACATAGCACTCACGGGTATGCTTCTGACGGGTCGTCAGCTCCGGCTGATCGCCGCGGCGGACTGCATCCATCGCCGCCTCAACCGGAACGGTATACTGCTTGCCGTCCTGAACGCCCTCAACGCGGCGGATCGCGTCAGAATGACCCTGCGAAACGCCCTTGCCCCAGAAGGTATAATCCTTGCCGTCGGGCAAAATGCAGTTCCCGTACAGTCTCGCCAGCGAGAACATGCCCGGATCCCATCCGACGGAGATCATAGCAACATGTCCTGCGCCCTTGGCAGCGGCATCAACATTTGCAAAATGCTCCGGGATGCGTGCATGGGTATCGAA
>CAMNJD010000472.1 GCA_946540705.1 uncultured Ruminococcus sp.
CACGGCACGATCGTCAAGACCAAAAGCGGCTACTGGCAGCAGGTCCCACAGGTCAGCATCGCACAGACCTATCTGAAGATCATGAACAAGATCGCAGAGCAGTTCGGACTGACTCCGGCGGCAAGAAGCCGTATCACTGCCGGTGCAGATATGAAGGACGCAGCTGTTGACGATATGGATGCACTTCTGGGAGGCGGCTGATGGCAAGAACAGCAAAAGCAAGAGAAAGACCCGCGAACTATCCGAAACTCACCAACTACCAGCCCACCCGCTTCATGCTGCCGGAATCGCACTACGATGCGGCAAAAGCGGACAGGGCTGTTCGATTTATCGAAAACCTCTGCCATACCAAAGGACGCTGGGCAGGAAAACCATTCTGGTTACTTCCTTGGCAGGAGCAGATTATCCGGGATATTTTCGGTGTGGTCAAGGAAGATGATACACGACAGTTTCGCACAGCATATGTTGAGATCCCGAAGAAAAACGGAAAATCGGAGCTTGCGGCGGCAATTGCACTGTATCTGCTTTACGCCGACAACGAGCCGTCCGCCGAAGTCTACGGCGCAGCGGCAGACCGACAGCAGGCTTCTATCGTTTTTGACGTTGCAAAGCGCATGGTCGAAATGACCCCGGCGCTTCTCAAACGTTCCAAGATCATGGCGGCGACAAAGCGTCTGGTGAACTACAGCAATGTGGGATTCTATCAGGTGCTTTCGGCGGAAGTCGGCACAAAGCACGGTCTGAATGTATCCGGTCTGGTGCTTGACGAGCTGCACGCGCAGCCGAACCGAAGTCTTGTGGATGTTCTCACAAAGGGCTCCGGTGATGCGAGAACGCAGCCGCTGTACTTCCTGATCACCACCGCCGGTACCGACCGCAACAGTATCTGCTATGAGTATCACACCAAAGCAAAAGATATTCTGGACGGCAGGCGCATTGATCCGTCCTTTTATCCCGTGATTTACGGACTGAACGATGATGACGACTGGAACGCCGAAGAATCGTGGTACAAGGCAAATCCGTCTCTCGGGCATACGATCACCATTGACCGCGTCCGGGATGCGCACCGTGAGGCGCTGACAAATCCGGCGGAAGAAAATGTATTCCGTCAGCTTCGCCTCGACCAGTGGGTCGGCAGTGTCGTTGCGTGGATTCCGGAACACATCTACGACAGAGGAAATCTGCCGATTGATTTGGAATCATTGCGCGGACGAGAGTGCTACGCAGGACTCGACCTGTCGAGTACGAGCGACATTACCGCTTTCGTACTGGTATTTCCTCCGCTGCATGACGGTGATAAATACATCGTTGTTCCTCACTTCTGGCTGCCGAGAGAAACGCTCGACCTTCGAGTGCGGCGTGACCATGTTCCCTACGATGTCTGGGAGCGCATGGGGCTGTTTCATGTGACCGAGGGCAATGTGGTGGACTATAACTTTGTGCGGAAAACGATCAATGAGTTGCACACGATGTATAACATCAAAGAAATTGCTGCCGACCGTTGGAACGCCACACAGCTCATCACAGACCTTGAGGGTGACGGTTTCACAGTCGTTCCGATGGGCATGGGCTTCAAGGATATGTCGCCGCCGATGAAAGAGCTGTACAAGCTCATACTCGAAGGTATGTTCGTTCACGGCGGCAATCCCGTTCTCAGATGGATGGCAGGAAATGTGGTCGCTGAAATTGATGCGGCGGAGAATATCAAACCGAGCAAAAAGAAAAGTACTGAGAAAATCGACGGCATTGTCGCATGGATCATGGCACTCGACCGAGTGATCCGCCATGAAATGCAGGGCAGTGTCTATGACGAACCCGATCATGACCTGATCGTTTTATAGGAGGGATACAGATGGGCTTACTCAACTGGCTCGGCTTCAATAAGCCGAGAGACGCACCGTCACTGCCGGATATCCGGGACAATGTCCGCGATTCCGGTAATCTGTTTGTGTTCGGCATGACGCACAGCGGAGAGCGTGTCGATGAACGAACGGCAATGCAGATCGTGACTGTATACGCCTGCGTCAGACTGCTGTCAAATACCATCGCAGGCTTGCCGCTTCATTTATACAGATATACGGGTGCTGGCGAGGATAAGGAACGCGCTACCGATCATCCGCTGTATAAAATACTCTACCGGCAGCCGAATCCGGAAATGAGTTCATTCTCATTCTGGGAGGCGCTGATGTGTCATCTGCTACTCTGGGGCAACGCCTATGCGCAGATCGTCCGGGACGGCAAAAATGAAATTCTCGGTCTGTATCCGCTGCTGCCGGAGAACATGGAGATCGACCGCGATCCGAAGTCCGGCGACCTGTTCTACACTTATCACGCATACACCGATGAAAAGCCCGGTGAGCATGACAAGGATATCATCTTTCAGCGAGATGAGATACTGCACATTCCGGGTCTGGGATTCAACGGACTTGTGGGATTTTCACCCATTGCCATGATGAAAAATGCGCTGGGCGCAGCAATGGCTGTGGAGCGTTACGGCAGCGCTTTCTTCAAAAACGGAGCGCAGCCTGCCGGTGTTCTGGAGCACCCCGGTGTGCTGAAAAATCCGGAAAAGATCCGTGAGAACTGGACGAGAGTGTACGGCGGTTCCCGCAATGCGCACCGCATCGCAGTCCTCGAGGAAGGAATGCAGTATAAACCAATATCGCTGCCGCCGGAGGATTCGCAGTTCCTTTCTACTAGGGAATTTGATGTAGAGGAGATTTGCCGAATGTTTCAGGTTCCGCCGCATCTGGTACAGGATCTGAAACGCAGCACCTTCAATAACATCGAGCATCAGGGCATCGCATTTGTGCAGTATTCGCTCATGCCGTGGATCATCCGCATTGAAAAAGGCATCATCAAAGACCTTCTGCTGGAAGAGGAACAGGATGTATATTTCCCGAAATTCAATGTGGACGGTCTGATGCGCGGGGATTATCAGAGCAGAATGAACGCTTATGCGATCGGTGTAGGCAACGGCTTTATGTCGCCGAATGATGTGCGCAGGCTTGAAAATATGGATCTCATTCCGCACGATCTCGGCGGTGATGATTATTACCTCAACGG
>CAMNJD010000473.1 GCA_946540705.1 uncultured Ruminococcus sp.
ATTTGCGAAGCCGCCGTTGTCGTAGTGTGTAATGACCGGGATGACGCCGATATTCACGACAGAGATCTGACCGGTCGTGCCGCTCTTGACGAGGTCAAAGGAGCACATCTCACCGATCATATTGAAATTATCGGTCTGTGCGGAGATGAAATTGCCCATCGAATAGAACACAAAGCCCTGTGTGCCGTCCGCTCTTGTGATATATTCCATTGTCTCTGCGGTATGCGGATGCGAGCCGAGGATGACGTCCGCGCCCCAGTTGATCATCTTTGCAGCGAGGTCCTTGACCTCCGGGCTCACATAATGGGAATCCTCAATGCCCCAGTGTGCCGCGACGACAACCGCATCGGCATATTCCTTTGCCTCCTGAATCTGCCGCTGGATCAGCGCCTCATCCGAGGTCAGGCCGATCTTCACTTCGGAGCCCTCCGGGATCTGATAGCCGTTCATGCCGTAGGTATAGGCAAGATAGGCGATCGTCATGCCGTTGACCTCCTGAATGCGGATCCGGTTCTGATCCGCCTCATTGCGGTATGCGCCCAGCACGGTGATCGGATATTTCTCCATCATGCCGTCCCAGTAGTCCATCGAGGATTCGAGGCCGTCGATGCGCTTGTCGAGCATATGGTTGTTGGCGAGGGTAAAGACATCAAAGCCGACATCGACCATTGTATCGCCAAGCTCGACCGGTGAATTGAAGTTGAAGTTCGAGCCGGAGATCTCATAGTCGCCGCCGCAGATCAGCGTTTCCTGATTGATGACAGCAACGTCTGCCGCCTGCACGATCGGCTTGATATTCTGATAGAGCGGCGCAAAATCATAGGAGCCGTTGTTGCCGGCTGCGGCCTGTGCAGCGCGGTAGACATAGGTCTGCACGAGGTTATCGCCGACCGCAAGCATATTGACCTTGATATCGGGCGGAGGGGGCGGTGCTGTTGTCGCCGTGGTTGCAGTGGTGGTGAGCTCGGTCGTTGTGGTAGTCTGCACCGGCTGGTTTTCCGCTTTTTTTTCTGCATTTCCGCAGGCATTCAGTCCTGCAAGCACTGCAAACGACAGGCAGCCCGCCGCTATTTTTCTGAACAGTTCCATAGATCATTCTCCGTTTCTTTTCTTCACTTCTCATCCTGCATGCGTCCCGCATGCACATTCTCACACCATTATAACACATCTGCGCGAAAAATGCAACTTTCTTTTTATGTGTTTCCGGTAACAAAATGATAACACCGGGCAGCATGCATATTTTCCGCATTTTGCCGCATACTAACCCCGGTAAAGGAGGCGGCTGCCCGATGAAACTCACCGGCGATCTCGAAGAAAATCTCACAAGGCTCCAGCGCATTGCAGGCTGCTCGGATGACCTCATCCTCACACGCATGACACTCTGCGGCATTCCCTGCGCCCTGCTGACCTGCGAGGGCATGACCGCCGCCGGACTGCTCGGGGAGCTGGTCTTTGAGCCGCTCAATCAGATGCAGGGCGGCTGTCCCGACGGCACCGCGCTGCTGCACCGGATCTATGACCGCAGACTGATCGCCGCCGACAGCAGCCTTGCCAATGATACCGACACCTTGCTCACCATGCTCTATGCGGGCTTTGCCGTGCTGCTGAGCGACGGCGCCTGTACTGCACTTTGCTTCGGCATTCAGGGCTATCCCGCCCGCAGCATCTCCGAGCCATCCGGCGAGCTCAATATCTACGGTGCCCGCGACGGATTCTCGGAGCCGGTGCGCGTCAATATGTCGCTGATCCGCCGCCGGATGAAATCTCCGGCGCTGACCTTCTCGCTGATCTCCGCAGGCAGCATCTCCCGCACCGACCTCTGTCTCTGCTGGCTCCGCGACCGCGTCCCCGCTGATCTGATCGCCGGGATCCGGCAAAAATTGCAGACGCTCCCGCTCGAAACCGTACTGTCCAGCGGTTATGTCCGGCCGTTTCTTGAGGAAAGCGACATGCAGCTCATACACAGCGTCGGGACAACCGAGCGCCCTGACATTCTCTGTGCCAAGCTGCTCGAAGGCAGGGTCGGCATTCTCATCGACGGCACCCCGCATGCACTGGTCGTGCCGCAGCTTTTCTGCGAGACATTTCAGACGATGGACGACTATAATTATCCGCCCGCGTATGCGACGCTTCTGCGCTGGATGAAATACGGTGCTGCACTGCTGGCGCTGCTGCTTCCCGCAGCCTATCTCGCTGCCGCACTCTGGCATCCCGGGCTGCTGCATGAGACGCTGCTCTCGCTGCTGACCGAGGCCGAGCAGACCGTCCCGTTCTCGCTTGCGGCGGAAATGCTCGGCATTCTGTTCATGTTCGAGACAGTACGCGAGGCCGGGCTGCGGCTCCCGAAAGCAGTCGGCGGCGCGGTCGGCATGATCGGCGGGCTGCTCATCGGCGATGCGGCGGTGAAATCCGGCCTCATCAGTACGCCGGTGCTGACCGTTGCGGCACTTTCTGCAACGGCAGGCTTTGTCATTCCGGAGCATCACGCCGCACTGACCGTTCTGCGGCCGGTGTTCATTCTCGCCGCCGCTGCCGCAGGGATCCCCGGCATCGCACTCGCGGGCATGCTCCTGCTCTATCACATCTGCGGGACGGAGGTTTTCGGATTTCCCGTATCCGCACCGGTCGCGCCGCTGATGCCGCAGCGCTTGCAGGATATTCTCGCAAGGGTCGGCTTCCGGCGGCTGTCGCAGGGGAATTTCCGCGTCAGTGAGATCCGCGAACAGTCTGAGAAATGAGGTGCCGTATGCCGCAGCAATCCCAACAATGTGCGCCGTCATGGAGCGCGCTGCAAACCGCCGCAATTCTGCTGCTCTGCCGTCTGAGCAGCTTTTTCTGCTGCGATGTGCCGTATACCGCTGCCTATGCAGGCGGTATGCTCGCGGCGGCGGCAGTGCAGGCCGCGCTGCTGCTTCCGATCGTAAAATACAGACACCGGCTGCAAATTCCGGCACCGCTGCTCTGGCTGTACCGCGGCTTTGCGCTGTTTCTTGCGGCAGATCATGCCGCCTCCGCGCTCAGGCTGATGCGCATGCTGCACTGTCCTGCGCCGCATCTGCTGCCGATGCTGTTTCTGCTGACGCTGCTGTACACGGTTTCCCGCACGCAGGCCGCAACGGCCCGCACGGCAGTGCTGCTGCTTGTCATCACGGCGGCTGCGATGCTGCTGCTGCCGGTCAGCGGGTTTCGCGCAGCACATGCTGTTTCGCTGTACCTGCCCGGAAACGCATTTTCCGCATTTCTGCGGGAATTCCGGCAATCCGGCGAGTCGGCGCTGCTGCCGGTTCTGCTGATGCATCAGAAATCGGAGGATCGTTATGCGCCGCATGCACTCGCGACAGTCTGTATCGGGCGCGGCGCAGTGCTGCCGATGCTCGTGCTGCTCGGGACGATGCAGAACGGGCGGCTGACCCGCTGGGCGGGGAGCCCGTTTTTCCTGCTGCTTGCCCGGACACCGCTCTCCGACGCTGTGCGGACGGACGGC
The DNA here is from genome assembly GCA_946540705.1 of uncultured Ruminococcus sp. Lineage (GTDB taxonomy): Bacteria > Bacillota > Clostridia > Oscillospirales > Ruminococcaceae > Firm-04. The sequence continues at coordinate 3,485 of CAMNJD010000473.1, forward strand.
TTCTGGCTGCTGCTGGCGGCCGGATGTGCGGTGCTCTGCGTGACATTTGCCTTGCAGCAGGCGATCCCGCCGAAAAAGCTGCCGCTCCGGGGGAAGCTTGCCGCAGTACCGGTCTGCGGGGGACTGGCGCTGCTGCTCTCCCGCACCGGCTATGACGGCACCGGGATCGGAGCAGCGGCTCTCCTGCTCGGTGCCGGGATCCCTTATGCCTGTCTGCTGCTGCGGACGGCCGGTGTGCGGCGGCCGGCCGCGCGGGGAAGCGCTGATGAAAGAAGCGCTGATTAAATAGATATCTCCGGTGGATTTGAAACGGGGCGCTCCATACCCCGCCAAAGGGACAAGTTTGTTCCTTATTCAGTGGTTTCCTAAGAAAGCGCTGCATAAAGTATCGCTGCGTGATGATTGGCAATGGAGCACCCGCTCGTT
>CAMNJD010000474.1 GCA_946540705.1 uncultured Ruminococcus sp.
GCTCGATGTTTGCGCAGCAAACTCGACACAGCGAAGCGAGGGGCGCCCCCATTTTGAATCCGTCGGAGACACTTTCTCGACAAACTGAGCTCCCGGTTTGTGCCGGGAGCTTCTTTTGCCGATTCAGAATGCGTCGGCGACATGCCTAAATCATAAAATGATAGTACGCATTGAAATGTACAAATCGCTGAAAATGAGATTCCGCGGCTGCGAAAAAGAGGTTTTTTTGCACGAAACGGTGTATATATAGGTGTACAGTCTATCAGCAAATGCTGAAAACGGGCGGAGGTGAACGGCAGTGACCGTCAGGGAACAGACCGAGCATTTTGAGGAGATCATCCTGTGTCCGCAGGCATGCCATGCCCGCGAGGCAAAGCGGCTGCGGGAGGAGGAGCCCTGCCCCTACCGGACAGCGTTTCAGCGCGACCGCGACCGCATCCTGCATTCGAGCGCGTTCCGGCGGCTCAAGCGCAAAACACAGGTGTTTCTGTCTCCGGTCGGGGATCATTACCGCACCCGCCTGACCCATACGCTTGAGGTTGCGCAGATCGCAAGGACAATGGCGCGGGCGCTGCGCCTGAACGAGGATCTGACAGAGGCGATCGCGCTGGGGCACGATCTGGGGCATTCGCCGTTCGGTCACGCGGGCGAAGCGGCACTCAACGAGATCTGTCCGCACGGCTACAAGCATTATGTGCAGAGCGTGCGCGTGGTGCATTACATCGAGAAAAACGGCCGCGGACTGAACCTGACACAGCAGGTCAAAAACGGCATCATCTGCCACACAAACCGCATCGCGAATACCCGCGAGGGGAATCTGGTGCGGCTGGCAGACCGCATTGCCTATATCAATCACGATATCGACGACGCGATCCGCGGCGGCATCCTGCATGAGCAGGATCTCCCGCAGGAATGCACCGAGATCCTCGGACATTCCAAGTCCGAGCGCATCACGACAATGATCTCATCGGTCATTGAACACGGCGTTGTCTGCATGGACATGATGCCGGATATCCGGAAGGCACATGATGAGCTGCATTCGTTCCTGTATGCGAATGTGTATTCCAATTCGGCAGCGAAATCGGAGGATGCCAAGGCGCAGATGCTCGTCAAGCGGCTGTATACGCATTTCCGGGAGCATCTCAATGAGCTCCCGCGGGAGTATATGGATCTGGCGGAGCGCTTTACGCCAGACCGTGCGGTCTGTGACTATATCGCCGGCATGAGCGACGATTTCGCGATCCGGCTCTACGAAAAGCTGTATGTCCCGCGCTCGTGGGATGTACGGTGAAAATCAATCAGAACGAAACCGAGGTGAGCACAAATGCTTCCGCAGGAATTCATCCTGCAAGTCATTCAGGCAAATCCGATCGAATCCGTTGCGGCGGGCTATGTGCAGCTCCAGCGTGCAGGCTCGAAGCTGAAATGCAAATGTCCGTTTCATCCGGACAGCACACCGTCGTGCATGTTCTATCCGGAAAACAACAGCTTTTACTGCTTTGGATGCCATGTCGGCGGCAGCGTCATCACCTTTGTGCAGAATATCGAATCCCTGAGCTTTTTAGAGGCGGTGAAGATGCTCGCGGAGCGCGCCGGACTGACGGTTCCGGCCGATGACCGCAGCATGGCAGAGGCAAAGCGCGAGGAGGACTTCCGGCGACGGCTGCTGGCACTGAACCGCTCCGCCGCGAAATACTATTTCACACAGCTCACCGGCGGGGACAAGCGCGGCCTGCTCTATCTGAAGGAGCGGGCGCTCATGCCCGAAACGATCCGGAAATACGGCCTTGGCTATGCGGGCGATCAATGGGACGGACTGCGGCAGGCGATGCACGCGGAGGGTTATACCGACGATGAGCTGATCGCCGCGAACCTTTGCAGCCGTTCACAGCGCACGGGCGGCATCTATGACCGCTTCCGCAGCCGCGTGATGTTCCCGATCTTCGACCTCAAGGGCTCGGTGATCGCATTCGGCGGCCGGACGATCGAAAAGGACGGCGAGCCCAAATACCTCAATTCGTCCGATACGCCGGTATTCAAAAAGGGTTCCAACCTTTTTTCGATGAATTTTGCAAAAAAATCACAGTCGAAGCGGCTGATTCTCGCCGAGGGCTATATGGATGTCATCGCAATGAATCAGGGCGGCTTTGAGAATGTGGTCGCATCGCTCGGCACGGCGCTGACCCCGGAGCAGTGCCGCCTGATCCGCAATCAGCGGTTTGAGGAGGTCGTCGTGTCATATGACAGCGACGCCGCAGGCAGAAACGCCGCACTGAAGGCGATCAATCTGCTGCGTGCGGAGGGACTGCGCGTGCGCATCCTGCATGTCGAGAATGCGAAGGATCCGGACGAATACCTCAAAAAATTCGGGCCGGCATTCTTCCGCAAGCTGATCGAAAATGCCGAGGATGCGGTATCCTACATGCTCGACCGCTGCAGGGACGGCATCGACATTTCAGAGATCGGCGGGAAGAATATCGCGCTGCAAAATGCGGTAAAGGTGCTCAGCGGGCTGGACAACAAGCTCGAACGCAGCAGCTATATCTCCAAGCTGTCGAAGGAGTACGAGATCAGCCAGACGGAGCTGACGGAGGCCGTCGAGGAGCAGACCGGAAAACGGCGCCGCCGTGTGCAGCGGCAGGAGCAGCAGGCCGTCATCAACCGGCCGCTGATCCGCGATACGGTGAACCCCGATGCCAACGGCCATCAGAAGGAAAACCACGCCGAGCGCTGGATTCTGTGCTATCTGCTGCGGAATCCCGAAATGCTGCCGCAGGTTGCGGCGCAGCTCAGCCCGGAGGATTTCGTCACAGGGCTGAACCGGCGCATATATACAGCGCTCACTGCACATGCAGCAGACGGACTGCCGCCGGAGCAGACAGTCTGGGCGGAAGATTTTTCTGCGGCAGAGGCGGGATATCTCGCGGGAATCACCGCAGAATACGATCAGGTGGAGATGCCCGAGCAGACGATCGCAGACTGCATCGGCGTCCTGAAGCAGCACCGCGCATTTGCTGCGCCGGCCGAATCGCTGAGCGATGAGGATTTTTCGGCGCAGTTCGCAAGGCTGGCTCAGAATAAGCGCGGCCATATGTAAACAGTACCAAACTTTCATAAGGAGGAAGATAAAAATGGCAGACGAAGAAAAGCGCCTTGACCAGATTCTTGAAAAGGCGAAAGCCGCGGGAAAGATCACGATTGCTGAGGTGCAGGAAGCATCAGAGAGCCTGTCGGTCGAGCCTGAGCACATCATGGAGCGCTGCTCCGCCATGCAGATCGAGCTGGTGGACGATGATCTCGGGCTGGATGATGTCAATGACCCCGCAGCAGCGATCGCGAACGACGAGATCTCAAACGATGACTCCGTGAAGATCTATCTGAAGGAGATCGGCCGTGTCCCGCTGCTGACTGCGGATGAGGAAACCGATCTGGCAAGGCGCCTGGCTGAGAATTCACAGGATGAGCCCGCACGGCAGCGCCTCGCCGAGGCGAATCTGCGTCTGGTGGTCAGTATCGCGAAGAAATATGTCGGCCGCGGCATGCAGTTCCTGGATCTCATTCAGGAGGGCAATATGGGTCTGCTGAAGGCGGTGGACAAGTTCGATTACACCAAGGGATTCAAATTCTCGACCTACGCGACATGGTGGATCCGGCAGGCGATCACAAGAGCGCTGGCCGATCAGGCGCGCACGATCCGCATTCCGGTTCATATGGTCGAGAGCATTACCAAGGTGAAGAAGATCTCAAGCCAGATCCTCCATGAGACAGGACAGGAGGCAAGCCCGGAGGAGATCGCACGCAAGCTGGAAATGCCGGTCGAGAAGGTGCTGGAGATCATGCGCATCGCACAGGATCCGGTGTCGCTGGAAACACCGGTCGGCGAGGAGGAGGATTCGCATCTGGGCGACTTTATCCCGGACGATCAGGCACCGTCGCCGGATGAAGCGGCATCGAATGCCATGCTGAAGGAGCAGCTCAATGAGGTGCTTTCAACGCTGACCGAGCGTGAGGCAAAGGTCATGCGCATGCGCTACGGCCTGGAAAACGGCCGTCAGCAGACGCTTGAGGATGTCGGCAAGGCGCTGGGCGTTACCCGTGAGCGTATCCGCCAGATCGAGGCAAAGGCGCTCAGAAAGCTGAAGCACTACAGCCGCAGCAAGAAGCTGCAGGGATATATCGACTGAATCAAAAAAGGAAATCAGCCGCAGGGAGAGGCGGCATTTCGGAGGGAAGCGAGAAATATGGCAACAGCGGAGCAGCAAAAGGTGGAGCAGCTTCTGGAACGGGTAAAGACAACAGGGAAGCTGCCGCAGAATGAGCTGGACGCAGCTTTTGCGGAGATGGAATTCACAGATGAGGAGATCAGCCTGTTCTATGAGCAGTGCAATCTGCTGAATCTGGAGCTTGCAGACGAAGATATACTGGATGACGACATTGAGACACGGCTTGCAGAGGAGGATGCGCTCGGACTGGAGAGCGGCGGTTCACCGGATGACCCGGTCAAGATCTATCTGAAGGATATCGGCCGTGTGCCGCTGCTGACGGCGGAGGAGGAGCAGGAGCTCGCAAGGCGCCTTGCGGAAAATCCGAACGATGCCGCCGCAAAGAACCGGCTCTCCGAGGCAAATCTGCGCCTTGTGGTGAGCATCGCGAAAAAGTATGTCGGGCGCGGCATGCAGTTCCTTGACCTTATCCAGGAGGGCAATATGGGACTGCTGAAGGCCGTCGATAAGTTCGACTACACCAAGGGCTTCAAGTTTTCGACCTACGCGACATGGTGGATCCGGCAGTCGATCACGCGCGCGATCGCCGATCAGGCGCGGACGATCCGCATTCCGGTACATATGGTCGAAACGATCACGCGGGTGAAGAAGGCATCCAGCCAGCTCCTGCATCTCAACGGCAAAGATCCGACCGAGGAGGATATCGCGGATTTTCTGGATATGCCGCTGGATAAGGTGCGCGAGGTCATGCGGATCGCACAGGAGCCCGTGTCGCTGGAAACCCCGATCGGTGAGGAGGAGGATTCGCACCTGGGCGACTTTATCCCCGATAATCACGCGCAGTCGCCGAACGATGCTGCCAATAATACCATGCTGAAGGAGCAGCTCAATGAGGTGCTGTCTACGCTGACACCGCGGGAGGCAGATGTTCTGCGCATGCGCTACGGGCTGGACAATGAGCCGCCGAAAACCCTTGAGGATGTCGGCCGTGCGTTCAATGTCACCCGCGAGCGTATCCGGCAGATCGAAGCCAAAGCGCTCAGAAAGCTGCGGCACCCCAGCAGAAGCAAGAAGGTACGCGATTACCTCGAAAAATGACCGGGCACGGCAGGACAGTGTCACTGAAATGAAACCGGACTGTCACAAAGATTTCACTTGACTTTTCGGGATATAGCGTGTATAATAAGACTGGAAGTCCGGTGAAACCGGACAGACAGGTTTTACGGAACGGGTATTGAGAAACGGAAAACGAAAGGAGCCTGAGGGCAATGAGCTATTTGAAACGAACAGCAGCACTGCTGCTTGCATGTACGATGATGATTCCTGCATTTTCATGCGGAAAGAGCGGCAGCAGTACCGCTGAGGAGGAGAGCAGCAGCGCAGAGAACAGCTCGGCGGAAAAGGACAGCAGCGGCGCAGAGAATGACAGCAGCGCAGCAGAAAATGACAGCAAAGACGGCAGCAGCGCCGAAAACGGCAATCAGAGCAGCAACCAGGCAGGCATCGACATCGAGGAAAAGTATGTCGTGACCGATTCCAACGGTCAGGTGAACTGGGTGCTGAACTTCAATGATAATATTCCGTTAAATGACGACGAGGATGCGGCCAATGCGATCGTCACGACCCTGCGCGGCGAGGACGGCCAGATCTATGTCCCGAAAACGGATATCAACGGCACGACCGTTACACAGGAAGGCGGCAGCCCGGCAACGGAGGTCTATACCGGCACCACGCTGGCCTCGGAGTATAAGGATCCGGCCTATACGCCGAAATTCCGCAACTACATGGCAATGTGGCTGGATATCTCCAACCGCGAGGACTATGTCTTTGACGGCGATCTGCTGGAGTACAAGCTCGATATTGCGGAGGATGCCCCGGACGGCGTCTATCCGATCGAGTTCACGCTGGTCGATCTGGGTGACTATAACGGCAAGGGCGTCGGCAAGGTCGATACCAACGCGGGCTTTGTCTGCATCAACATGGATGAACCCGAGCAGAATATCACGATCGGCGACAATATGACCCTGACGGTTGACACCATCTCCGCAAAGCCGGGCGATTCGGCCAAGCTGAAGGTGAGGATCGACAACAATACGGGTATTGTTGCATTCCGTCTGATGATCCGCTATGACAGCAACGTCATTTCGATCAAGGATGCCGGCGCAGGCAAGGATCTTGCAACCGTTGCAAGCCTGACCGCCCGTACCATTGATGACGAGGCATAATGCGGCAGCCGAACAAAACCAACAGGCAGATACTTCATCATGAGGTATCTGCCTGTTTCAGTCTGTCGAAAAAGGTATCGCTGCGCGATGATTGATATTGGGCTCCGCCCAAACCCGCCAAAGGGACATTGTCCCTTTGGAATC
>CAMNJD010000475.1 GCA_946540705.1 uncultured Ruminococcus sp.
CCACGACCGTGACCACGGTCATCACCACGACCTCGACCGCCGAGCAGACGACGACCGCAACCTCCACGGAAACGACCACCTCCACCACGACGACAGAATCCACAAGCACACAGCAGAAGGATCTGATCTGGGGCGATACCGACGGAAACGGTGAGGTCAATGTCATGGATGCCGTGCTGCTTGCACGCATTGTCGGCGATGACAGCATGCTGACCGCAGATGAGGTCACATCGGAGGGCAAGGCTTGCAGCGAGCTCACCAATGACGGCAGGATTGACGGCAATGACCTTGGCAAGCTGATGAGCTATCTCGCAAAGAAGATTTCTCTTTCGGATCTGGCGCCGAGATAACAGCAGAACATAACAATGACCCCGGTACATGTCACAGTGCATGTACCGGGGCTTTTTGTGTCATTTCTTCTGAGACTGCGTTTATGCCGCAGCCCTGTCCTGACTGAGCAGCGCAAACATCTGATCGTGCAGCTCCTGATCGGTCATCTTGCATGTGTTCCGGTCATAGAAATTGCCGGTCGTATCCCAGAGCACCGGGCAGAAATCCCGCTTCAGCGCCATTTCACAGACCTTTGTCACAAATTTCCGGATGCTCTCATTGTCCTTGTTCTTGTGCGGGCAGCCGTATTCACCGATGATGACCGGCACACCCTTGTCCGCAAACCGGATCTTCAGCATCTCCATGTACTGATACATCTGGTCGATGTCATCCTCCGTGCCCCAGTCGCTGCGCGCCTTGCCCCAGCTCGCGTCCTCCTCAAGAATGCAGAAGGTCGCGGGGGTATAGTAATGCACCGAAACGATGCAGCGCCCGGCGGGATCCTCCGGCATGACAAAGAGCGGGTCGCAGGTCATGTCAATATCGGTCGCATATCCGGCGATCAGCAGGCAGCGCTCGGCATTCTTCCCGCCCGTCCCGCGGATCAGATCGACGAATGTCTGGTTGATCTCGTTGAGCAGCGCATAGGCAGTGTTCTTCTCGGGCATGGTACTGTGGCTGTAGTGGTTCCAGATCGAATCCCAGCAGCCCTCCTCATTGAGCGACTCAAAGATCAGATGTCCGTCCTCATCGCCGAATTCCACGGCAAGCTGCTCCCAGATGCGGGCGTATTTCTTCATGCACTCGTCCTTTTTGTCCGCCTCCGCGAAGCCATCCCACCAGCCGCCGTCCCAGTGGATATTCAGCAGGACATACATGCCGGTATCGAGCGCCCAGTCCGTGACCTCATGGACACGGGCGAGATAATCCGGGTTGATCGTGTAGTTGTCACCCATCATATTCGACCACGCAACGGGAATGCGCAGCACGCCGAAGCCCTCATCCGCATAGCCCTGAATCATCTCTTTCGTGATGACAGGACTGCCCCAGCCTGTCTCGTAGTTCTGCACGGCGCTTTTGTTGATCCAGTCGCCGCAGGACTCGAACGTATTGCCGAGGTTGATGCCGAGCCCCATGTCGCGGACGGTATCTGCCGCAGAGAGCATCGGTGCGTCATCGGTCTTTTCGGCTGTACTGCTGCTGTCGCGTTTGCCGCTGCCGCAGGCAGTCAGCGCAGTCAGGCCGGTCAGTGCAGCCAGAACGGCCGCAGGCATGCGTTTCAGTTTCATGATTGGTACCTCTTTCTGTTATATTTATCTATATTCAGCAAGACAGCAGCGCCCGGAGCTGTTCCTCCTTCTGCTGCATCAGCGCATCAAACCGCGCCAGATAGTCATACGGGTATTTGCATTCCGTGAGGCGCTCAATGCCGCGCTGTCCGCCGATGACCTTCGTCGAGGCGCCCGCCCCGATGCCGAGGATCGTCTGCGAATCGTCCATCATCATGACATTGTACGCGCTCTCGAATCCCGGCTTTGCATAGCCGACATTTTCAAGGTTCGCGGCCATATTCTTCTGCCGGTAGAGATAATACGGCCGGTAGCCCGCCGCAGTGAGCGTTTCCTGCGCATAGGCGACCATCTCGCTGACCGCCGCAGGCTCGGGCATCGGCAGGCTTTGGTAAAAATCCGCCGCCTTCTTCAGCGCAAGACAGTGAACCGTAATACTCTCCGGATCAAGCCGCAGCGCCCGGTCGATGCTCTCGCGGAAGCCCTGCACCGTATCGCAGGGCAGCCCCGCAATGAAGTCCATGTTGATATTGTCAAAACCCATGTCCCGCGCCAGCAGGAACTTGTCCTCCGCATCCTGCGCGGTGTGCGGACGCCCTGCCGCCTTCAGCACAGCATCCTGAAAGCTCTGCGGATTGACCGAAATGCGCGTGACGCCGAACTGCCGCAGATACGAGAGATTCTCCCGCGTGATCGTATCGGGTCTGCCAGCCTCTACGGTGAATTCCCGCACCGGCTGTCCGGTCACGAAATTCGTGCAGAGCCAGTCCAGCGGCTGATACAGGTCGATCGAGGTCGGCGTGCCGCCGCCGATGTAAACCGTATCAACCGGCAGCCCGTATTCCTCCGTCAGCCGCCCGACCAGCCCGATCTCCGCGGCGATGCACTTGTAATAATCGGGGATGAGCTTTTTCATCTGCGAGACAGAATTGCTGACGAATGAGCAGTATTTGCAGCGTGTCGGGCAGAACGGCACCGAGAGGTAAATGCTGACGCTGTTTTTCGGCGCTGCCTGAAGGATCGGCTGCTGCACTGCGAGAATATCCGCAGCAAGCTGTGTTTTTTCGTCGGTGACATGCCAGATATCCCGGAAATCGGCCATTGCCTGTGCGACACTGCCTGTGCGCGCCGCAAATTTCCGCAGCAGGTTCACCGGCCGGATCCCCGTCAGCATGCCCCATGCCGGACGCATGCCGGTCAGCCCGCAGAGCAGCGGGTACAGCAGCCCGGAGATCTCACGGTCAAGGTCGCTGTTCTGCACCTGTCCGGGCAGTATTTTTGTGTCACTGCGCGTTTCGCCGCCGATGCGGACGGCGCCGGTCAGAAGCAGCGTGCCGTCCTGCTCCGGCGTCAGGCCTGCGGAGAGGTACTCCTCCCCTGCCGGGACAGCCTCCGCCTCCGAGAACGTGAATTTCTCCGCCGGACGAAACAGCTTCAGCAGCGCCTCCATTTCGTAGGTGCGGCTGTGTCCGTATGTGTGAATGACCAAACTGTCACCCCTTTTCTTATGTTACAGTGTACCGCTTCAGCATTTCCAGAGATCCTCCCCATAAAACAGGATGCTGTCATGCCGGTCTGCCTGACGCAGCACGGTCATGACATTGTACACATCCGGAACCGGCGAGACAATGCCGACACATGCCGCCCCGAACAGCAGCCCGTTCAGGGTTTCCGCATCTGCGGGGCTGAGCAGAAACCACAGCAGCGGAATGATCCCGAGCAGAAAGGGCAGCAGACACATCAGAATGAATCTGCCCCGCTTCATCGGATATGAGGCCAGTGCCGTCAGGATCATTCTGCCGCGCAGCCGTCCCACGGTCACAGTCGCCGCCCGCGGATATACCGCCGCATGCAGCAGCTCGTGAACCGGCAGCAGCGCCAGTCCCGCCAGAAATCCGGGCAGGATCATCAGCGGCGAAAGCACAAGCCTCCGCGCCGCAAAGATCCTGAAAAACAAAATGAGATTCAGAAGCAGACATGCCGCGATCATCAGCGGAACCGTCTTTTTCATCATTGCATCCGTTGATTCCGGCGTTTTGAGCTTTTCTGCATTCGCCGGGAGTATGCCCGTCTGATATTCTGCGATCGAACGGATGCTTCGCCTGAACTGTATCATGCCGTATGTTTCCTCTGCAATTTTTTATGGGCTAATAAAGATTTGGGTGGATTCTCGCACAAAAAAGGTGGTTTAGAACGGTTAAATATTGATGTACCAATTAAATCTTGAAGAATAGATGCGCAGGATTTTTGTCGTGAGACAAGGCAGAAAGCCGCCGCCTTGCTGACGCAAG
>CAMNJD010000476.1 GCA_946540705.1 uncultured Ruminococcus sp.
TACTGATTACGCCAACAGGCTGATTAAAGCTGTGATCCATGATGAAGAGCCACATGCACTAATTCTCAATAATAGTATCTCTTATACCACTCCGCAAACGCCCTCAGCCCCTCGCGTATCCCAATCTTTGGCGTGAACCCATAATCACGCTCAAGCGCCTCGGAATCAGCATAAGTGACCGGTACATCTCCCGGCTGCATCCCTACTAATTCTCTATGTCCTACGAAATCGTAGTCGGGAGGCAGGACGCCGGCTCTCACCAACTCCTCCTGGAGCGTAGAGATATAATCCAGCAGATTCTCAGGCGTGCCGCCGCCAATGTTGTAAACTGCGTAGGGCGGCAGTGGGAGACCGTCTTCGCCAATGAGCTTTTCCGGGGCTCCCTGCATGACACGAAATACCCCTTCTACAATATCGTCAATGTATGTAAAATCTCTCTTGCAATTTCCATAATTGAAGATTTGGATCGTCTTTCCCGCAGCAAGTTTTTGCGTCGCGTAATAATAAAACATATCCGGTCGACCGGCAGGACCATAAACGGTAAAGAAGCGAAGGCCGGTCGAAGGAATGCTGTAAAGCTTTGAATAGCTGTGTGCAAGATGTTCATTGCTTTTCTTTGTCGCGGCGTATAAAGAGACCGGATTGTCAACCTTGTCATCAGTGCTGAAGGGAACCTTTTTATTGCCTCCATACACGGAAGACGATGACGCGTATACCAGGTGTTCGACCGGATAGTGGCGGCACGCTTCTAGAATATTATAGAAGCCGATGATATTTGTCTCGATGTATACATCCGGATGGTCGATGGAATATCGAACACCTGCCTGAGCCGCTAAATTCACCACAACTGAAGGGCTGTAGTTCTCAAAGATTTTATAGACCAATTCTTTATCTGCAATCGAGCCTTGTATGAAAATATGCTGGACCGGAGATTCCAGTGCTGCCTTTTCAATGAGGCTAAGCTGTACTCTTTGATCTTAGGATCATAATAATCATTCATGTTATCAAGACTAATGACCGTTCCGCATGACATATCCTTTAAGAGACGCCGAACAAGATTTGCCCCAATAAACCCCGGTGATCCGGTGACAAGTATTGCTTTGCTATTGAGATCAATTTTAGCTTTACTCATTAATCCCTCTTAAACAGATCACGTGTGTAGACCTTTTCTTCAACATCTCCGAGAACATCTGAATCAAAGCGATTAGCCAGAATGACATCCGATTCCTTCTTGAATCGCTCAAGATCGTTCACAACTTCAGAGTTGAAGAACCTGCTGCCATCCTCGAGAGTCGGCTCATAGACTATGACAGGGATGCCTTTGGCTTTGATTCGTTTCATAACGCCCTGAATTGCGGAAGCACGGAAGTTGTCAGAGTTGCTCTTCATCGTTAGACGGTAGACGCCGACGGTATTCGGCTTCTTTGCAATAATGCTGTCAGCGATGAAGTCTTTTCTCGTTGTATTGGACTTGACAACAGCCTCAATCATGTTCTGCGGGACATCACGGTAGTTTGCAAGCAGCTGCTTTGTGTCCTTGGGAAGGCAGTAGCCACCGTATCCGAATGACGGATTGTTGTAGTGTCCGCCGATTCGCGGATCCATGCAGACGCCTTTAATAATCATTTCAGTATCCAATCCCTTGACCTGTGCATAGGTATCAAGCTCGTTGAAATATGCTACGCGAACAGCGAGATATGTATTTGCAAACAGCTTAACTGCCTCGGCTTCTGTCGGTGGAGCGAGAAGAACCGGAATGTCCTGCAGCTCTCTGCCGGCTCGTTTATCTTCCGTGTGCGCTCCTTCAAGAAGAAGATCGGCAAAGAGCTGTGCTTCTTTCATCTGATCTTTATGTGCACCGACTACAATGCGGGATGGGAACAGATTGTCATAGAGAGCTTTTGACTCGCGCAGGAATTCGGGGCTGAAAATGATGTTGCTTATGCCGTATTTCTTACGAACGAATTCCGTGTAACCGACCGGAATTGTTGACTTGATGACCATAAGGACGTTTGGATTGTACTTGAGAGTGCACTCGATAGCGTCCTCGACTGCGGATGTATCAAAGAAATGTCCAACATCGTCATAGTTGGTCGGAGTAGCGATGATTACGAGATCGGCAGAGCTGTAAGCAGCTTGCTTATCTACTGTGGTGTAGAGGTTCAGCTTGCGTTCGCCGGCATTTGCCTCCCTGAAGAAACGCTCGATTTCATCGTCTTAAATAGGGCTAATGAACTTGTTCAGCTTTTCAGCTTTTGCCGGTGTGGTCGTGATTGCTGTTACTTCATGATTCTGTGCGAGGAGAACAGCCAGAGAGAGACCGACATATCCTACGCCTGCTACTGTAATTTTCATAATGACCTCCGTTAAATTTATGTTTTTTCCTGAGATTGTTTAAATCAATCCCGTCGGAACAAATCTCTTGTATAAACCTTTTCTTTCACATCATCGAGTGCAGGGGCATATCTATTCGCAATTATGCATCCGCACATCTTTTTGAATTTTTC
>CAMNJD010000477.1 GCA_946540705.1 uncultured Ruminococcus sp.
AGCGCATCCCAAATGTCAGCCTTCTTGTCTCCGGCTTTCCACCTAACCTTGCTTCTTCCGTCTCCGGAGAGAATGCCTTTTTCCATTTCTGTTCCGCAGAAAGGACAAATCATAAGATACAGCCTCCGTTGCTTTCATATATTTTTTGCCAGACAAATTGCACCGTCTAATTTATCATAAGGCGTATAATTGTCAATTCGAGAATAACCAAGAGATAAATACAGATCAAATGCATCTGTCATGATTTCACGTGTTTGAAGAATCATTCGCTGAAAACCTAGTTCTTTGGCTTTCGATTCGAGACAGCTCATCATGTGTTTAGCGATATGATTTCTCCGATAATCCGGTTCAACCCACACTCGCTTTATTTCCACATCATGTTCTGAATACTTCTTCAGAACGGAACAAGCAACAGGGGTATTATCGCACAACACAATTAAGACGATTTCTACACTTGAAGAAAGGTTGTATGGAATAAATGCTTTTCGCTTATCTTCTCCGCCGACGATAGCACTGTAATATTTTTCTGTAATGAGATAAAAGTGCTTAAATATCTCATCGTTGCCATTAGTCCAAATGTATTTTAGCTCCATATACTTTCTCCTTCAGCTATACAGTGTTTCTTTTCGATAATATGATTATAGCGTAAACAAGCTGTATTGTCAAGATTGTAAGTCCATTTTCATGATAGCCTGAATCACCAACAGCACAATCATGTGCGCCGGATAGTAGATATTGAAGAACCATCGGTTCAGATAATTGTGACGGACATTGTCGCGCTTTCCGTTATACCTTGAGATCGGTATGAGCGCGAGAAGTGTACCGTACTGAACTGAAAGAAAAAAGGAGCGAGATTCATCAATCCCGTTCCTTCTTTTCGTTCATTCACAGGTCGATCTTTTAGGAGAGGTCGCCGTTGACAAAATAGCTTTTGGGGGTATATTAGGTCGTTGCGATGGATGCTGCAGTGGCGGCATCATCAGCATCCTGCTCTGCTACAAGGGCAACGATTGCCGCCATGATGTTCACTGCCGTGAGATTGCGGTCACCAAACGCCGCAGTCGCCAGCATTGCCGCATTCATCAGCCTGCGCTGCTCGTCAAAGCCGCTGAGGGCACCGTACTCCTTCTGTTTGGAGAGAAACGCCTCGATCACAATGATCGCGTCCATAAGCTCTCCGGTGCTGAGATTCGTGAGCGAGAGCGCCGCCAGAACCTCCATCTCATGGCCTGTGAGATATTTCTTTTTGGATGCCTTCAGCGCAAAGAACAGCTCCAGCAGGCGGGTTGCCTTGTCATCCGGAACCCCGTCCGTCATGCAGAGGATGTATGCACAGAACTGCGGGAACGTGCTGTCCCGAAAAGCGTTCTTCAACAGGGAATGCGTGGCTTCGCATTCCTCGAGAATCTGCTCGTCCGTTTTATCCGAGAGCGCAAGCAGGCATGCGGAAGCAATGTCGCGGTCAGACGTGATGATCGGATGCTTTTTATTGAAGGCATCAAAAAGCACCTTGCCGCGTTCCGCGATTTGCGCAGCCTGTTCTTCATCCATCGTCTGGCTGAACAGAATGGAGAGCATTGCAACGTAGAACGATCTTCCGCAGCGTTTCTTCATAATATCATAGATACGGTTGATTTTGTCTAAGGTTGCCTCCGGATCCGGCGAAAGACAGAGCGCCGCGAGCAGCGGCAGCTCGGATCTGAGGACCAAATATGAAATCAAGCTGACCTTCTTATTGATGATCTTCCGCAGCGCTTTCAGCTGATCGACATCTGCGGTCACTCCGGCTGTTGTCAGAATATCGGCTGCCAGAACGCACATCTTTATATTTCCAAGCATGACGGCTTTTCGCAGTGCGTCGCGGTTTGCAATGAAAGATTCGCAGATCGTCTGTAAATTCTCGCTCATATTCATTGTTCCGTTTACAATCTGCATCGGATCCTCCGCAGGATATTCTGCAAGTACTTGGGTAATCGGCTCAGTCATGACCTCGGCCTTGACTTCGGCAACGGGTGCTGTTTCGGTTTCGTTTTTGCGCGGCACAGGTGTAACCTCCAATTCATAAGATACAATTATTATAATACGATTGCTTTCAGTTGTCAACCCTTAATCCTTGTTGTCATTATAGTGTGAAAGAAGAATGCCGTTAGGAAAAGCAAGCTGTAATTGATTGAGTAGCACTTCATCTTTAACGGTCACGATGGACATTGTACTATCAAATGCTTCAATTTCAATTTCAGATAATGAATTCCTCATAGATACTGGATTCGTCCAAATTGAGGTATCCTGTTGAATATCGACCAATTCTGTTTGAAATACTATTTTTCTGGAAACAGACTTATTGAAGCCTTGCAATAACCCCCATACCCATTGAACATCAGGACAACGATCAATGCAATTCATAAGGCTATCTCCGTCGATCCATTTGTCTAACGGGTTGTCATTAAACAAAAAACTATCGTAATGCGTTCCCAAGCATTCGATATATGAGAGTCTCCAATTCATTGACCGAATCAAATCGCAGCCCAGTGCTTTCATTATAGGCGGCATATATGTATAGTGTGTTGTCTGTTCTCTCAAAATCCAGCCGTCCATAGACGCCAATCTCCTTGAAAATGTTTTTCTATCATGATTATATCGAATTCTATTTCATTTGTCAAGACTGTGCGAATATTTACAGGCAAGCCTGAATCACCAGCAAGACTATCATGTGCGCCGGATAGTAGACATAAAAGAACCACCGGTTCAGATTCTTGTGCCGGACATTGCCGCGCTGCCCGTTATACATCGAAATCGGTATGAGTGCGAGAAGCGTACCGTACTGAAAAGAAAAAGAGGCGAAGCTATCGAACTGCCGGCAGAATACAAGCGTTTGCAGCGTCACCGATGCCAGCACAAAGAATACCGCCATCTTCTTTTTGTCACGCTCATAATAACAGAAAAAGATGATCGTCCAAGCCGGATTCAGATACGACCAGTCACAGAAATGCGCCAGTGAGATCAGGCATCCGAGCAGCACGATGCTCGTGCAGGAATGGATGCTGCTGTCAAACAGCATCATGATCAACAGACCGATTGCAAACGAGAGCATCACATTCCAATGCGTGCAGTATTCCAGTATGCTTTCCGGCGCGCGCCCGAATGCCAGTCTGAAATAGAACGGTTGCGAAATCAGCGCGAAGATGACAAGGCGCAGCAGATACCTTGATCTGCTGCGCGTGTACCGATATCCCTCAGTCAGCATAAACGCCATGAGCGGCGCGGTCAATCTTCCTATCAGCCGCATCAAATAATAAAGAATGCTGCCGGACGGAACAAACACCAGCGCAATGTGGTCGAGCGTCATTGCTGTGATTGCCAGCAGCTTGATCTGTTGTCTGTTCACAACTTATTCCCTCCCGGCTTTGTTCCGTTTTCGATGAAGTCAGACTCCCTGCGCTGCCGCTCGGCATCACCGATTGTTTGCAGATATGTGCCACCGAGAACCTGCTCTGCGGTCGTCAGCAATTCCGCTGCATCACGCAGTTCATTTTCAGCGACAGTGAGCGCCGCGTTCAGTTTCATGATGAGATCTTGATCGGAACCGTCACAGCCGTCCCGCGTCCGTTCGATACGCCGGACGGCTTC
>CAMNJD010000478.1 GCA_946540705.1 uncultured Ruminococcus sp.
CATTGCTTTTACCCCTTCTGGTTTGATTATTTCTATTATACCAGATCTTTGGGTGTTTGTCGACTGCTCTGTCAGTATAACATATCACTGAAACATACGCTATAAAAAACAATACATACAGAACTGATAGTCCATGTTTGGCAATCACACCAAATATCCGAAATCGCACAATTGAGCTTTATGATTTCATTCCACGGATAACGGACAAAACACCTTTATCCATCTCACAGACCGTATCGCAGAGAATGTCGATGTCCTCCGCGGAATGCGACGCAATCAAAATGGTCTTGCCCTGCGCTTTGAGGTCGAGCAGATACTTCCGCATATCTGCAACACCCTCCTTGTCAAGCCCGTTCATCGGCTCGTCGAGGATCAGCAGATCGGGGTTTTCCATGATTGCCTGCGCAAGTCCCAATCTCTGCCGCATACCGAGCGAATACTTCCGAACATGGCGTTTCAATTCAGGGTCAAGCCCGACCTTCAGCATTGTTCTTCGTATCTCCTCCTTGCCGATCCTCTTATTCAAGTCGGCAAGCAGCTTAAGATTCCGGAAGCCCGAATAATACGGGATGAAGCCCGGCGTTTCGATGATGATTCCAACAGATTCCGGAAAGTCGCAGTCTTTGCCTATCTGCTTTCCTGCGACTTGAACAGTACCGGAAGTCGGGCGCACAAAGCCACAGATGCACTTCATCAGCATCGTTTTTCCGCTGCCGTTTCGTCCGATCAGTCCGTGAATCCGGCCTTTTTCAAATTGCATATTTATATTTTTTAGAATCTCCGTCTTTTTGATTGTCAGATTCAGATTCTTGATTTCAATCATATCCATAGCTGTTACTCCCGAACATCAATAAAATCCGTCCGCTTCACCTTGATCAGGCAAAAGACAAATATCAAAGCAATCAATATCACAAAATATAGAAATGAATTCTGTGTCTTCATGATGGGCTCTTTTAGGTATTTCGTGTAATGCAATTCGACCATAGTATGCGCCATCGGAAAAAACCACATACCGTTTGCACGGAATAAGCCGAATGCACTGCCTGTTCCGATAATGCCGATTGCCGCAGCAATACCATATTGCCGGATGTTCAAAACCTGAAACAAGAGCAGAAGCATTGCCAGCAATATCTCATAAAGCAGACTCAGTGTGAAGGACAACAGTGCTGCACTGTACGGCGGAATCTGATGATATAGTTCACCCTTGACAAGCTGTGCCGCAAAGGAAGCACTTTTCTCAGGATAATATACGGCATATTTTGTCACAACTGTACTCCACCCATTTGCACAAAATGCGTGCAGACAGTTTGGAATAATCGCGCTCACTAAGATCAGCACGGAGTAGGCAAATGCTGTCAGAACAAAAAACAGGAACTGTCCTGTCAGCCATTCTGCTTTGGAAACCCGATGCAGAGTGAATTGGCTGCTTTTGTCAAGGCGGGGGCAATCCGAGATCAGAAACACATAGACGGCCGGCATTATCAAACATAGCGTTCTGGAATTAAGCACAGCGATATACGGCTCGACAAAATTGAGCGGCGAGTGCATCACACGGCTAATCGTAACAAGCGGTGAAACGGCAAAATTCCACACAAAAACGATCATCGCTGCAGCCACAATCATGCGCGGATCAATTACCCATTTATGAAACTCTGTGAAAGCAAGCCGGATTGCCCTGCGCATTGAGAACTTATTGCCCATAATCACACCTCCTGTTCATCAGTAATGAAAACCCACAAAAAACGGCAGCGACCAGGACAGCATGATAAATCAAAGCACCATAATTCACTTGAAACAGGGTATCCTTTAGTATGGACGGATATAAAAAATCCATTTTCATCAGCATATTAATGTTTTCAGTTTCTCGAAGGTGATCCTGTATTTTTGAAACAATGGTGAAGTAAAGATTCATGAGAATAAACGGAAAACAGCAAATGATATATGGATTCGCTGTAAATGCGGAAAAAAGGACTGCCGGCAGCACTGACACAAAGCCGTAGAGTCCCATTCCGATCAGTAACTTGAAATAGTCGGAAAGCATTTGTTCCGGATTCGGAAAGAATATGCAAATCATGAGAGAATAAAGCGAAAAGCCGAGCATGATGACCGCAGCTCCGCTCAGCAATGCGGTGAAGAATTTTGTACTGCAATACCCGAATTTCCCGCTTCTGGCGATAGTGAAACGGATATTTCCGCTGTTCCGCTCTGCACAAAATGCGCTCACAAACGGAACTGAAGATAAGACAGGAAGAAACAGTGTGACATAGGGATTTACGGACATTTGTAGAATATCAAAGCTCGAAAAAGACAGAAAGTGGAATTTCTCGCCGCCGGCTATGATTTCCAACACGGTATATTCCTTGCCATTAAGACTGTCAGCATAGACAGTTGATGTGAAGCACAACAGACAGGTCATCAAGGCACACAAAAAGAATCCACGGTTCCACAATGATTGATACAGCCAGGTTGTAATATATCGAAACAGCTTTTTCACGGTCAATCACCTCGTCAGCGATACACTATATCAAAGTTGTAATTCAACTCACCCGTGACCATATCAACATAAATATACTTTCGGATATCACCATAAGTATTCCTCTCGCCGCTTTTCATAAATTCGCTTGGTGTCACATCAATGATGAACTCCCAGACCGGATGCGAATGATAGCCGGTTATAATATAAACATCCGGGCTGATTTCCTTGTATTCCGGCTCTATGGTATACATCGGCTGAATATCAGAGATCGTAACATCCTTGAAATCTGTAAAGGTTTCTGCGCAAAGCGTCAATGCACTTTGCAGTGAGATGCACTGATCGATTGTTTCAGTTTCGATCGGCTCAAAGATCCCGCAAAGATTTGTAAACGATGCGATCTCATCAGACTTTACCATCTGAATTTGCAGACCGCAATTCGTATATTTCAAAAATCTGGTGAACGAACCGTCTTTTTTTTCTAATTCCTCTGTGTAGCTGTTTATGGGAACACTTTTATAAAGTGCGTGTATCAGTATTTCAAAGAGATACTTTCCTTCATGTTCTCGAACAATGACTGTTTCAACCTCATACGAATAATCCGGAGTGGAATTGTCAAGAAATGTGCAGTCGGAGATCACCCAAAATCTGTAATAGACAGGTATCAGGCGGCATTGTGAGTCAGCCCGGTTGAAGA
>CAMNJD010000479.1 GCA_946540705.1 uncultured Ruminococcus sp.
TTGATTGTATCTGCGAGCCCGTCCTCCGCAGTCTGGTAAATCACCGTGACCGGCTCTTGCTGTTCCTCGGCGCCGAACATTTTGCCCTGCTTCAGTTCCGCTGCCAGATTGATGAACTATCTATGCCTTGCGCTGGATCAGCTGGAAGAAAAGAGCAGGCTCAGTCAGCAGAATGAGAACAACAACAAGGAGCCGGAGAATCCCCGGCTTTACCGGCAGCTTCTTCTGATCCGGGAAGAAATGCAGCAGCATCCGGAATCGGACTGGAATGTGCAGAAGCTTTGCGAACAGACGCATGTCAGCAGAAGCTATCTGCAAAGAATGTATAAGCGCTATTTCGGGAAAAGTGTTTTTGAGGAGCTGATCGACTTCCGGCTGCAAAAAGTCAAAGAGCTTCTCGGCAGCACAGAATACCCGATCTCACGATCGCAGAGCTTTGCGGCTATGAAACCTATGCACATTTCGCCAAGCAGTTCAAGGCACAGGAGGGCGTTACGCCGTCGGCATTCCGGAAAACGCGCATGTAATCATTGTGTGAGACAGAGAAACCGTCGCCTGACTGCGCGTCAGGCGGCGGTTTTCAGATATTATCGGCTCAGCCTTTGAACAGATAGCGGACAAAGGTATACATATGCGGACGGATGGATTTTCCGACATGGTCGCCGCCCTGCACATAATGCCAGACATGATCGACACCGTTTTTATCGAGCAGATCATGATAGGCAACAGGTGTCTGGTAGACCACGGTATCATCTGAACCGGCTGTAATCATCAGCAGATAGGGCTTTTGATCGCCGAACCGGAACTGCTGCTCGGTCATCATGCCGGGTGCAACACCGGGCGCCGGACACATCGCACCGATGTATCCGAACAGATCGGGGCGCATAAATCCGATATAGAGCGATTCTCTGCCGCCCATTGAGCCGCCGGTGATCGCAGTGTTTTCAGGTCCCGTTTTGACGGAATAATTCTTCTCGATATACGGCATGAAATCCTTGACGAGCAGATTGATGAAGTTATCGTATGCCGCGTTGTTTGCAGCATCCATGCCGGAGCATTTGTCCTGCGTTGCACTTGCATAGACATCGGGGAATACGACGATCATTTCCTCGGCTTCCCCCTCTGCGATCGCATTGCCGACGATATAGCGGATGCGCAGTGAGGCATCGCCCATTTCGGTCATGGTGTTTTCATCGCCGCCGTAGCCGTGCAGCACATACAGTACCGGATACTTTTTCTCCGGCGTGTAGCCGGCCGGCAGCAGGACATTCATGCTCTTGTTCCGCTTGCAGACCTCGGAATAGATTGTTTCTTTTTTGTATGTTCCGTAATTGACGCCTGCGTTTTCCTTCGTGGAGGATGCCGGTTCTTTATGCAGCAGGTCCTTGCGCGCTGCCTCCATGAGTGCTGCCGGAGAAGCATACTGCTTTGCAGAACTGCCCTTGCCCTGAAGAAGTGACTGCTTCAGAAGGGCAAGGTCGGCAGCCGTCAGTCTTCCGTTTTCATCCATATCGCCGGCCTCCCATGCGGGCAGTGTACTTTCAGCCGTCAGCAGATATTTTTGCAGCAGAACCGCGTCGCCGCGATCGCATTTTCCGTCTGCATTGACATCGCCCCGGATCCGCTTCGGGGCTTCGATGCGGAATTTCTGACCGTCGCCGCCCCAGTATTCCCACTGGCAGATATTGGCGCCCGGTTCTGTGCTGATGTCAAATACATCCACGCAGCCTGTGCTGCCCGATGCCGCAGAAAGCAGTGCGTATACGCCGTCACCCTCTTTGATGATGCGGAATTTCTGGGCAGTATTGCCGGTGAAATCTGCGAGAATGATGTCAGTACCGTTCTCTGCACTGCCGCCTGCAACGGTCAGCGCTTTGCCGGATGCATCCTGTACGGTATACCAGCCGTTATCGGTATGCTTGAATGTCCAGACCTGTGCGGTGCGGTTTTGCTCAACGCTCTGCTTTGCATTCACGTTCAGATACAGTCCGCTGTTGATGTTCCGCACCGTATAGCTGCCGTCTTCCAGCGGCGGCGTCAGATCGACCGTATCTGCTGCACGGTCATAGGCTTTCTTTTTGCTGCCCCAGACGCAGGTGTTATTGCCGGTTGCAGTGAACGTCATGCGCTGTGTCATCGCCGCGGATTCATCCGCCTGCACGAGAAATGCGCCCTTATAGTTTACATTGCCGAACCGGATGCTCATATACGGCGAGCCGCTGCGCATCATCCATGTGCCGGTGACCGCACCGGAAACCGTACCGTCTGCATTCAGCGAGATCGTTTTCGGTTTCTCGACATCCGCAGATTTTTCATTTTCAAAGCGCTGATTCAGCGTGTGGAAAATGAAATCATATTCGCCGGTGACTGCATCCTGACCGTGACCGTTCTCCGAGAGCTTTTCACCGGAATACTCATACGGCGCTGCGGTGATCCAGCCGTCCTCATTCATGATGAGCTGATGCACGCGCACCTCATGTGCACCCCAGTTGTCATCGAATTTGGTGTGATAGATGACATACATTCTGCCGTCGGAATCCATAAGTGCGGAATTGTGTCCCTGTGCCTTGAACGGCTTGTCGTTGCATGCCCACTGATAGTTGCTCATCAGGCGCTCGCCGGTGTTTCCGCCGATGTTGTCGCCGCCGCGCGGGAAGATCGCGCTGTTTCCGTTCTGATCGGTATACGGTCCCTGCGGATTTTCACTGCGGAATATGCGCATGTTGTATCCGCCGTTTGAGTTGAAGAAGCCGTAAGAGACAAACAGGTAGTAATATCCCTTTTCCGCGCCGGGCGCTTTCATATATTCGATGTACGGGCCTTCGCCGGAGGCATAATTGCCGCCTGCGATCTTTCTGCCCATGTAGGCATCTGCGACATTCGCCTTTGTTTCATATCTGACATTGTAGTCGCGCAGGCCGGTCTGTTCGTCCAGCTCCAGCATATAGATGCCGCCGAAC
>CAMNJD010000480.1 GCA_946540705.1 uncultured Ruminococcus sp.
GGGCAGCCGCCTCTGCTGAGCGCAGATAAGGCTGCGGGGAGGCATCTCCCCAGAGCAGGATCACAGTACGCGGCGGTGTTTTTCGCATCAAACACGCCCCCTTCCGCTCCATTTTATGTCAACGGAGGCGAACCTATGAAACATGCAGGAAAGCATCTCTCACGCACCGCAGCGGCATGCTGTGCTGCGGTGCTTGCAGCGGTAAGCATGCCCGCTTCGGCAGAGGCCGATACTCCGCCGATGGCCTTCCGGCTGGACGCAGAGCAGAAATATGTCACGCAAGGCCGGCTGGAGGAGGGCGATCTCATAATCCCCGCGCAAATGTATATCGACAACTATTCCGGTATCAGCATCCTGCTGATGCATCTGCTCAGCGATGAACCGCTGCATATCGAAAACGGCGATTTTACGCGCGATCCGGAACGGCAGGAGTGTATCGGCAGGGATCCCGAAACGAACGAACTGCTCTATGCGGACAAGCAGTGCTTTTTTGAGAGCTATGCGGACGCCCGATATACACAGTATTCCGAGGAGACAGAACTGGAAAATGTCGTGCTCTGGTATTCACCGGGCTGGATCGAAAATGAGGTCGGCAAACTGGATACTCCGGAAAGCTCCTTCCTGCATTTTGATGTGCGGATTCCGCAGGGAACACCTGCGGGTCAGTACCGGTGCTATTTTGCGACCGGCGACCGTCCGGCACCGGGCGGCAAAACGACCCCGGAGCTCTATCTGCGCAGCGGGAGCGAGGATCTCGCTGAGCGCATTGTGCTGACGCCGCTGACGATCACCGTTGAGCCTGCCGCACTGCGCGGCGATGCAAACTGCGACGGGAGCGTGGATGCAGCGGATGCACAGCTCACGCTGCAATACTATGTCACAATGCTTGCGAGCGGGTCTGTCACAGATGATCGGACAGAAAATCTGTTCGGCACTCCGTATATCCATACTGCACTTGAGGCGGCCGATATCAACACGGACGGTGACGTGCAGGCAGATGATGCGCAGCGGATCCTGAAATATTACGTAGAGCGGCTTGCCGGCAAGGAGGCTGAATGGGAGGATCTCATCGGCTCCGGTGCTGCGGCATCAGACATCAGCAGCGCAAATTGAGCGCAAAAAAGCTCTTGGCCGAGGGCAGAGCCAAAATAACCAATACCTCTCTTGTACTATGTAAAATCGTAAAATCCCACGAACGGACACCGGCGTAATGTTTTTCTGTATCATACATTGCAATGCACGTTTTGATGTGATATGCAAATACAGAACGCCTCAGTTTCTCCGCTCAGATTTTCGTCTGTACAAGAGAGGTATTTGTTTAGCGCTTTTGAACGATAGGGGTGTTCCGCACGCTGCGGCGTGCGGCCAAAGGACTCTGCCCGGTTATTCCATTGCATGCAGCAGCTTATACAGCAGTTGATACAGCAGCACGGCATCCTCCGGCGCCAGCCGGATACAGCCCCCGACCTGCGGCGGGATCGCTGCCGCCTGCTCCTGAAGCGCTGCGCCTGCCTCCGTCAGAGATGCGATCAGCACACGCTCATCCTCCGTACTGCGGCGGCGGGTCACATACCCCTTCGCCTCCAGACTTTTCAGCACCGGCGTCAGCGTGCCGGAATCAAGATACAGCTTTTGCCCGAGCTCCTTCACCGAAATCGACTTCTGCTCCCAGAACACCATCATCGCGACATACTGCGTGTAGGTCAGCCCGATCGCGTCCAGAAACGGGCGGTATTTTTTGATGACCTCCCGCGAACAGGCGTAGAGCGGAAAGCAAAGCTGATTTTCCAGCTTCAGCTCATCATGTACAGTCTCCTGCATGTCAGTTCCTTTCTGAAGCAATCAGCGCCCGGACAGCCGCCTCCTGCTCAAACAGCACGCAGCCTCCGGTGTGATATTCCGTCAGCATGCCGCCGTCCTGCAATGCGCGGAACAGCCCGGACTGCATGACCTCTGTCAGCGAATGCGTCTTTACGCTGATGTCCGAAAACGGCGAAAAGGGGCATGGCTCCGCACCGCCGTATGCATTGATGTGAAAGAATCCTCTGCCCGCAGCAAGACAGCCGCCGGACGATTTTTCATCGCCGGGGAAGCAGAGAAATACGATATCGGGATACTGCTCCCGCAAAACTGCGACCCGTCCGCTGTGCATCTCCCGCACGGCATCGTCCGGAGCGAGCGCCGCATTCTGATGATCCGCCGGAACATACTCAACATAAAACACAGCCTTGCAGCCGCTCTCATGCAGCATTTTCACGAATTCATCACTGACTGTTTCTGCGGCATTGTTTGCGGTCACTGTCACCGACGCGCCGAACAGCAGCCCTTTTTCCTGCATGGTCTGCATATTTTTGCGCAGGGTCTGATAGATGCCGGCGCCTCTGCGGGCATCGGTCGTCTGCTCATCGCCCTCAATGCTGAACACCGGAAACAGATTCCGTGCGCGGTCAAAGAGCTTGCAGGAATCCTCATTGAGCATCGTGCCGTTCGTGAAGATCGGGAACAGGATCTGCGGCACCTCCGCCGCTTCCTCCAGGACATCACGCCGCAGCATCGGCTCACCGCCTGCAAGCAGAATGAACCCGATGCCTGTCTCCGCCGCATCGCGGAACACCCTGCCCCACTCCTCGCCGGTGAGCTGACCGGCTGTGCTCTGCTCATGGCAGCTCTTGTTTGCACGCGCATAGCAGCCTGCGCAGTGCAGATTGCAGCGGCTCGTGATGCTGCAAATCAGGAACGGCGGAACATGCAGCCCCTCCTGCGCATGCTTCTCACGGAGCTTTGAGGCTTTCTTCGCATGTGCCGCATAGCGCAGCATAAACGCAGTTTCTCTGGGGTTGCTGAGCGATGCGCGGAGGATTTCTTTCATCGTATTCTCAACGCCCTGCGCCAGATATTCCTCCAGCAGGAATTCGGCCATCTTCCGCACCTCCTCTGTCAGCTATGTGTCCGGTCGTAGGCTGCGCGGACGGCTTTTGCGAGCTGATCGGCGCAGGAGGTCGGGCGTCTGCCGCAGGTATTGCCCAGCAGCTTTTCCTCGATCTCGCTGACCGTCCAGCCGTCCACCAGCTTGGAGATCGCCTTCAGGTTGCCGTTGCAGCCGCCGAAAAACTCGATATCCGTGATGACGTCATCCTCAATGTGAAAATGGATTTCCTGTGCGCAGACCATTTCCGTTTCATAAACAAAGTCCATTACAGCAGCTCCTTTACCTTGGCGTCGATGTCCTCAGGCTTTTCGGTCGGTGCGAAGCGGGCGACGACCTCGCCCTCGCGGTTCACGAGGAACTTTGTGAAATTCCACTTGATATCGCCGGGCTTTTTCGTGGATTTGCTGAGCTTTTCGACCATTTTCATCGTTGCTTTATTTTTGAGGCCGGTAACATTTTCCTCCGGCGCAGCCGCTTTCAGAACGGTGAATACCGGCGACTCATTTTCGCCGTTGACCTCGATCTTTGAGAACTGCGGGAAGGTGACGCCGAAGCGGCCCTTGCAGAACGTGACGATCTCGTCATTGGTGCCGGGCGCCTGATCTGCAAACTGGTTGCACGGAAAATCGAGGATTTCAAAGCCCTCGGCGCTGTACTTTTCATAGAGTGCCTGAAGTCCCTCATACTGCGGGGTGAAGCCGCAGCCGGTCGCAGTATTGACAATCAGCAGAACCTTTCCGCGGTAGTCGCTGAGCGCGACGTCATTACCCTGAATATCCTTTACAGTGAGATCATAAATACGCATATGATTTACCTCCGTACAATACATTTCGCTCAATTCGATTGAGTTCAATTAGATTATAGCATATTCCGGAGGCTTTGTCAAGGGGGGGGGGGACAAAAATATTTTTCTTTTTATAGTTTCCACGCACCGAATGCATGTTGGCGGTTATTATGTCTTGCTTGTGCTTATGGGTTCGGTGGGG
>CAMNJD010000481.1 GCA_946540705.1 uncultured Ruminococcus sp.
ATCGCAGGGCGATTTGCAGACAATCTAACAAATGCAAACCACCCATTTTGTTACAGAAACCACCTAAAATGTTATTAGCCCCAATAAAAGAAAGGCAGGCGGATCCAATGACCGATATTTTAATTATTGAAGATGATCCGGAGCTCGGCGGACTGGTGCGCGATTTTCTCCGCCGCGCAGAGTTTTCAGCCGCGCTCTGCAAGGATGCGGCAAGCGGGCTCTCTTTGCTGCGAAATGAGCCCTTCCGGCTGGTGCTGCTGGACA
The DNA here is from genome assembly GCA_946540705.1 of uncultured Ruminococcus sp. GTDB lineage: Bacteria > Bacillota > Clostridia > Oscillospirales > Ruminococcaceae > Firm-04. Next base: position 265 of record CAMNJD010000481.1, read on the forward strand.
TCATGCTCCCGGGCATAAACGGCTATGAAATGTGCTCTGAGCTGCGGAAAACACAGGATATTCCCGTGCTGATGATGAGCGCCCGCAGTGATGATGAAAGCAAGCTGCTGGGCTATGAGACCGGCGCGGATGACTGCATCGGCAAGCCGTTCTCTGTTCCGGTGCTGATCGCCAAGATCCGGGCGCTGCTGAAGCGAAGCGGTCAGTCCTCCGCTGAAAACGTCCTGACCGGCTGCGGCATCACGCTCAGTCCCGCTGCACGGCAGGTCACAAAAAACGGTACGCTGCTCAAACTCAATGCCAAGGAATTTGAGCTGCTCCGTGTGCTGATGTCTCACCCCGGCGAGGCACTGAGCAAGGAAATGCTGTTCAATTCTGTCTGGGGCGCGGAATGCTTCACGGAACCGAGCACCGTCAGCGTTCACATCCGCTGGCTGCGTGAGAAGCTCGAGGATAACCCCAACCAGCCGCAGATCATCCGCACGGTCTGGAAGGCCGGCTACTGCTTCGGAGGCAAAAAATGAAGCCGCTGCTCCGGTTTCTCGGCATCGTGACGGCGCTGTTCGCGGTGCTGCTCATCGGCTTCAGCCTGATGCTCTCCCGCACGATCAGGAACCGCGACCGGGCATTCCGCGTGTCGGTCAACCGCATCAATTCGGAGCTGAATGCAGCCGCCGCAGAGGGGCGTGACCCGCAGGCGGTCATCGCCGAACGGATGCCGGACTGGTCGGCACAGTACGGCGCAGATCTCCCGCAGCAGCCGCAATATCTCCCGGCACAGAGCAGCTCTGCGCCGTTTTTTGCGGATTCCGACGCGGACAGCGTCATCTGTTCGGTTCAGGATGCAGACGGTCTGCTGCTCGGCTTCACGGTCTACCGCGTACCGGACAACACGGCTAAGAAGGTCAGACAGCTCGCGAATGTGCTGCTGATCGCCTGCTGGGGCGCAGTCTGCGCGGCGGCGCTGTACCTGTACCTCCGGATTCTCGCGCCGTTCCGGCGGCTCTCCGAATACCCTGTCCGCATTGCGAAGCTGCGCACCGCCGAAAAGCTCCCCGAGACGAAAGACCGCTATTTCGGGAACTATGTCTGGGGCATGAACATGCTGAACGATGTCATGCAGACAGACAGCAGGCGCATTGCGCAGATGGAGTCACAGCGGCAGACGATGCTTGCTTCGATCGCACACGGCGTCAAGACCCCGGTCACAAATATCCGGCTCTATGCAGAGGCGCTCGGCACCGGACTTTACAGCGATCACGGCCCTGAAAGCAAAGAGATCGCCGCAAAGATCACAGACAATGCGGACAGAATCGAAGCGCTGACTGCCGAGATGATCGAAGCAGCGGCGGCGGCGGTCAGTGCCTATCAGCCGGAGATTGAACCGTTTTATCTGCGGGAGCTGGCCGATCTTACAAGGCAGGAATTTTCAGGGCAGATGCAGCTCAGCCGCGTGCCGTTCACGGTCACATGCAGCGGAAACCCGCTCATCCGCAGCGATAAATACGGCCTGTTCCGCATCATTTCGCAGCTCATCGGCAATGCGCGGAAATACGGCGACGGCACCGGCATTTCCGCTGCAATGATGCGGCAGGACGACGGCTTCTGCATCAGTGTCCGCAACCGCGGCGCCCTGCTCCCGGAGAATGAGCTTCCGTTTGTGTTCGGGAGCTTCTGGCGCGGTTCCAATGCAAAAGAAACCGAGGGCAGCGGCATCGGTCTGTATGTCTCACAGAAGATCGCCGCAGCCCTCGGAGGCCGCATATTTGCCCGCAGACTGCCGGAATCCGGCGAAATGGAATTTTCCGTCTTTATTGATACGCTCTGATGCTCAGAGCAATTCACGGAAAAACGCGCACTCATCGTCATTGGCCTGCTGCGCCGCCTCTTTGCGGATATCGCAGTGGAACACATGCGCGAGCGGGTGCGCGCTGTCGCCGTACATGCGGTAACGGTACGGCACGCCGAGCCGGTCAAATTCCTGCATCAGATACGCAGGCTCCGCATGGAGAAAATCGCGGTTCGCGGTCATCACATACGACGGCGGAAAATCCGCGATCACATGATCCGGCACATGCAGCATCTCCAGCGCATGTTCTGCGTCCTCCTCCGGGAGATAATCCGCAAGCGCCTCTGCCCTGCCGTGCGCGGCGTAAATGCCGCAGTTCAATGCAACACCGCGCAGGCGCAGCCCCTCCGGAATGCGGAACGGATAGCCCGCAGCATAATCCGGATTCGTAACGGCGCAGGCATACAGCGCAATGCCCATTGCACCGGCGGAATCCCCGACTGCAAAAACTGCGTCCGGATCAAAGCCGTATGTCTCCGCATGCTTCAGGAGCCACGCAAACACGGTATTCGTGTCCTCCATAGCCGCCGGAAACCGGTGCTCCGGCGCGAGGCGGTAGCTGTAGTTGACGACTGCAAAGCCCCGCCGCGCCAGATCCATGCAGTAAAACTGATAGACCTCCTTGCTGCCGTAGACCCACGCGCCGCCGTGAAAGCTGACGATCACCGGCAGACGTCCCTCCGCACTGCGCGGGCGGTATACGTCCAGCCGCTGCCACTGCGGATCTGTGCCGTAGACGATATCGTCAAAGCGCTCCACCTCCGGCGGCGTAACCAGTCCCGCGTCACGCTTTGCGTCACTCTCCGCCCACTCCTTCCGGATCACAAGATATTGCTCTGACATCATTTTCACCTCTGTTTCATCTCTGTTTTCATCATATGCAGACGGACTGCCGCAGCAGGTACGGCAGTCCGTTTTTGTTTGTATGCAGGGATCACTCTGCCGCAGGTGCGGGCGGGGTAATCGTCGGATCGTTGGAGAGAGCATCGAGCGAGATGTATTTTGCGAAGTAGGACATCAGTCTGCCCAGATCTTTCGCATCGGTCACGCCGTCGTGCGTCACATCGGAATTGATCTTGCCCTGCGCTGTAAACACACCGTCCTCCAGCGTGCTGTCATCGCCGGCAACACGCGCAAGCAGCACGCCGTCCTTGATATCGACTTCCCCGTTGTCATCCACATCGCCCCAGACAACCTTTGCCGGTGTCGGCGGATCAATGATCGTCGGATTCTGAGCCGCCTCGGAGACTGCCAGCAGATACACCAGCGGAGAATTCCAGTAAATCGTGATCTCGTTGGTCGAGTAGCTCTCGGAATTGTCAATATAGCACTTTGCAGCCGGGGAGGTCTTGCAGTACGCCTTGGCCGCGCTGTCCTCCAGACTGGAGTTGACGCCGCCGACCAGCATGCCGGGCTGTGCCTTGCCGACCGCCATCGACGGACGGTGATGCGGATTCTCCGGAGAAACCGTGCCGAAGCCGGTCACGAAGCAGGTACCGAGCGGATTTCTGCCCAGGAGGTAATTCATGACCTCATTTGCCTCATCCTGATTGCCGTTCATCGCGAGCAGGATACCGGCATTTGCGATCGTCATATTGCTGCCCCAGTTGTACTTGGTGATCGGGGAGCCGTATGGGCTGCTGTTGACAATCGACTTTGCATTTGCAGCGCTTGCCGCGATGCTTGCGATCGCCTTGTCGCGGTAGGATTTGTTGGTATCGTTTTCCTCCATGGTGGCGAGTGCGATATTGCCGTAGTCACCGACGGTAGACCAGTCAAGGCCGGTCTGAAGCGCGGACGCCTTTGCGAGGTATGCCTCATCGCCGGTTGCGCGGTACATCTGGCAGGCTGCCCAGTAGCGCTCGTCGCCGTCACGCTTGTCGCCGTAATCACCGGTCGAGATATCGGCCGGATTCTTGTAGATGAACTCCGGATGTGCTTCGAGGAAGCTCCATGCCTTCTGTGCTGCTGCGAGGCACTTGTCTGCGTAGTCCTTGTTGATATCCTTGTAGAACTCTGCTGCCATTGCCATGCATGCGCAGAAGTCAGCGGTCGCGGTGGTCGAGACCGGTGTGACGATCAGCGGCTTTGTCTCTGCTGTCGGCATGACATAGCCCGGGAATGTCTCGCAGGTGACCTTATGATACACACCGCCGTCAGCAGCCTGCATCTTCAGCATCCAGTCAAGCTCATACTTGACCTCATCGAGGATATCCGGAACGCCGTTTCCGCTCTCGGGAATGCCGATGCTGTCGCTGAACATAGACGGATTTGCCTGATATGCATAGAGCAGGTCGGCAACAGCCTTTGCGCCCGCGACGGTATATCTGCCGTAGTCGCCGGCATCATGCCAGCCGCCGGTCACGTCGATCTGATCGGTGGTGCCGTAGATCGTTGCCTTGGTATCGTGGCAGGTCTTGTGGCCGAAATCCTTGTCCTCGACTGCGCAGCCGCAGCGCTGGAGATAGAACATGCGGACAGTATCTTCCGTCAGTCTGGAATAGGGGTTGTCAGCGATGACGAACGGATAGGACTTGTCCAGATCGCCGCAGGTGATATAATATGTACCCGCTTCCTTCACCTCAGAGAAGTCCGCGATATAGTCAGTTTCATTTGCAGAGGAATTGGTGATGCCGGCGGAAAGCGTACCGGTATACGCCACAGCGCCGGTATCGGCATTGACGACCTTGAATTCCGACTGACCGTCCTTGCGGACGACAGCGGTCTTTTTGTCGTTGGTGCGGTAGCCGACCTGATTTGCAATGATCGGAGCCTGGTACGGGCCGATCGTCGAATAATCGACGGCACTGTCATCAACGAGCTCGAGCGTCATATTATCGAGATAGACGGTATTCGCCTGATTGAAATCCGGATCCTTTTCCGACTGAATGCCGAGATTGAAGCACAGCTTTGTCATGATGTCCGTTTCCTTCTCCATCGTGAATTCATAGTCCACAACGAGCGGCTCGGTTGTCAGGTCAAGGCCCTTCCATGTGTAGGCCTGATAGGTGCCGCCGTTCTGCTGGATCATGAACTCCACAAAGCGCTTGTGCGTGCAGGAGATCTCAAAGTGAACATGATACACACCGTTCTGGTACAGCGGAACGATGTCATAGAACGCCTGCACGGCGTAGTTCACCTTGCCCAGCGAGCTGATGTTGACAGCCAGTCTGCCGGAATCGGTAGACAGCACTGCGGCGCCGCCGCTCTCCTTGTAGATGCCCCAGTCGGTCGTGCCGCTCTCGAAGGTCGAGTTGGTGATGAGGTTTGTTCCCTCCGCATAAACAGCGGCCGGTACTGCCGTCTGTGCTGCTGCGGTCAGGATCATACACGCCGTGATGATGGACAACCCTCTCCTGATATGCCCTTTTTTCATAATTTTACTCCCCTCTTGGCCGGTTCATCCGGCCTGTCAGATTTGATATGCGAGGCTGCCGGCGGTCCCCTCTCTGACCGTCCCCGCACACTGCATACAGACAGGCTCATGCTACCCGTTACACATGAGCACATGCGGCATGCAGTGCCGGAGAAACAGCCTGCGCAAACACAGGTTACTCACTGCCTGTACTTCTAATTATAAAGGATTGACAAATGAAATGGAATGGAGTATAATACATATTATATGACATTTTGTGCAAATTTTCGGAGGTAACAAGATGATCCTAAACAGCGTCGGATACGACAGGGTGTACGATCCGGGCTACGCGGTCAGCCGCCCGCAGGGCACCGAGGGCAATCTGCTGCTGCTGCTCAAATCGGAAGCAGTCTTCACGCTGAACGGCGAGGACATCCTCGTTCCGGCAAAGACCTTTTTTGTTTATCCGCAGGGCATGGCGCAGCATTACCGCTCGGCGCCGCATCAATATCTGCTGATAGACTGGATCCAGTTCCTTTTCGAGAATGACGAGGACGACTGGTTCCGCCGCAAATATATCCCGTGGGCGACGCCCATCCCGCTCGAGCACACCGAGCTCTACAGCTACTGCATCAAGTCGGTCGCGGATGAAAACGCCTCGGATCATCTGCACAAGGCCGATTCGATCGGGCATTATTTCTGGCTGATGTGCAATAAGGTCAGCGAATGCCTGCACGAACGGAGCATGATGCCGCACAGCGCACAGTATGAAACACTGCTGTATATCCGCAACAAGATCTACAGCATGCCCTATCTGGACTGGTCGGTCGAGTCCGCCTCGAAGGAGCTGCGCATGAGCCGCTCGTCCTTTCAGCATCACTACAGAGAGCAGTTCGGCATGACGTTCATGCAGGATCTGATCGAGAGCAGGCTCGGCCGCGCAAGAATGCTGCTTCAGACCACGAACATGACCGTGCAGGACATCGCCTCGCAGTGCGGCTACCGCAGCTATGAGCATTTTTCGCGGCAGTTCCGCACGCACTGCGGCATGACCCCGAGCAGCTTCCGCACCCGCGCTCAGCAGGAACAAAAGGGCACTGCCGAGAAAATATAAGTTGCCTGCGGCGGGAAAGCCGGGACAACAATGATACAAAAATGCCTCCGCCGGGCAGTTTTCTCCGGCAGGAGGCTGTTTTTATGATCTTTTGAGGCCGCACTCAGCAGAAATCTTCGCAGACGACCGCACACTGCTCTGTGCCGTAGTATTCCATGCACCGCACGGCCTCCGCGCTGATGCGCTCGCCGCACATGACGACCGGCACGGCGGGGGGGC
>CAMNJD010000482.1 GCA_946540705.1 uncultured Ruminococcus sp.
CTCTATGACAAGCTGGACCGGTTTGTGTACCCGCGTGTGGAACGGGTCTACACAAGTCCTCTGCTGCGCTGTACCGAATCCGCAGAAATCCTGTTTCCGAACCGTGAGATCGTTGCTGCGGATGAATTTCAGGAGCTGCACTTCGGCAAATTCGAGGGAAAGCGTGCGGAAGATCTGCTCCGAAATGAGGAATACCGTACATGGATCAAGGGCGGCATGGATGCCAAGCCGCCGGAGGGGGAAAGTGTTGCGGAGCTCTGCGTGCGGACATACCGCGGCTTTCACCGCATTTTGCTTGAGATGATGCAGGAGGGCATGCAGCATGTTGCGCTCGTAACGCATGCGGGCGTGATCGCGAATGCGCTGGCATGTTTCGGCCTGCCCAAGCTCGATCCCAAGCAGATCCAGACCGCAGCGGGCGAGGGCTTTGAGATCCAGATCAATCCGCAGATCTGGCAGCAGGCGCAGGCCTTTGAGATCCTCGGCGTGATTCCGTTCCTTCCGGAAGAAGCCGATACCTACTGAGGAACTGTCCATGCTGCTTGAAATTGTCCTCACTGTCATTGTAATAGTCGGGATCATGCTGTTTGTCGGCGTGCCGCTGACGAGCATTCTGAACCTGCTGCTGGTTGTGATCGGATCGGGCATTTTGCTGACGGTCGCCTTTGTGATCCTGTTTTTTTTCGGAACAGATATATTTCTTCTGTTTTTTCGCCGCGTCCGGGGCGAATTCGTCCGCATTGATGAGGAGGGAAGGTTCGATCACGCGGTCTATCGGGCAGACGGCACCGAATATTTCTGCATTTTCCCCGCGGAATCCGTCGGGCGAAAGCATATCTACAAAAAAGACGTCTGCACCTTGCTGATTCCGCGATTCGGCAAGAGAAAAATCGCATATGACCGGCACAGCCTTTTCATTATACTCTGCGGAACGGCCGCATCGTTTGTTCTGCTTGCGCTGACCTGGTATATTGTATTTCATGTCATGGGAATCTGAAAAAGGAGTGCTCACATCGGAGCACTCCTGATCGGAATCGCTTGACTTTTTTTTCTATCTGTGCTATAATATTGGTGTTCCGGCTATCTCTTGAAGATATCTGCTTGTCTTTTTGCCGTGATACTGCGTTAGAAATCCTGTGCATCTGTTCTTCAAGATTTAATTGGTACATCAATACCATACATATAAGCTGCTGTGGCGAAATCGGCAGACGCAAGAGACTTAAAATCTCTCGGTGGATACACCGTACCGGTTCAAGTCCGGTCAGCAGCATCTCTATATCGCTCCCGCAGTCATGCAGGGGCGATTATTTTTGCTTGTGGATGTCTGACAGGCGGCGCACGACTTCGCCCTTTTCGTTGACGATCACTGTATGGTCAAGCGTTCCGACAAGGCTGGCGCGAAAGGCAGCGCGGTATTCATTCCGCAGCTTTTCGCGTTCTGCGGTCTCCGCCTCAGTCAGCCCGACGGTCTTCGCCTTGTGTGCCAGCTCATTGATACGGTCGATCAGTTTTCGTTCCATTTGCATTTCATCCTTTCTGCGTATTGGCTCTATTATAACACAAGCCGCAGAAAAATGCAATGGGCAGCAGCAAATAAACCTGCGGATGTCTGTTGTACGTCCGCACCGGCAGGAGGTTACACAGAAATGATCGCACTTGTTACGGGGGCATCACGCGGGATCGGTGCAGCCTGTGCGAAGCGTCTGGCTGCGGACGGTTACACGGTTCTGGTGCATTATCATCGCTCTGCTGCGGCTGCGGCGGCATTGGCTGCGGAGATCCGCGGGATTCCCGTTCAGGCCGATCTGGGCGACTTTGCGCAGATCGACCGGATGACAGCGGAGATCCGTCAGCAGCACGGCAGGATTGATCTGCTTGTCAATAATGCAGGCATTGCTCTGGACGGACTGTTTCAGGATATCTCCGATGCAGATGCGCTGCGGCTGTTTATGGTCAATGTCGGCGGTGTGATGCATACGGTCAAGCGGCTTCTTCCGGATATGTTGCATGCGCATACGGGCTGCATTGTCAATATCGCCTCGGTATGGGGAGAGTGCGGTGCGGCGTGTGAGGTGCATTATTCTGCTGCAAAGGCTGCTGTGATCGGCTTTACCAAAGCACTGGCTCAGGAGGTCGGGCTGAGCGGAATCCGTGTCAACTGTGTATCGCCCGGCGTGATCGACACGGAGATGAACGCGGTGTACGATGCCGAAACGATGGCGGCACTGGCCGGTGAAACACCTCTCGGATGCATCGGAAGGCCGGAGGATATAGCGGAGGCTGTGGCGTTTCTTGCCTCTGCGCGTGCGCGGTTCATCACCGGACAGGTAATACGGGTGAACGGAGGTTTTTACATATGATCGAAACCGGAAATGAGCGGCTTCAGGCTCAGCTTGCATTTCTGCTGGAAATGGACAAAATGAAGAATATCCGGCGGCAGACTTATGTTCTGCATGAAGACCGGAAAGAAAATGATGCGGAGCATGCATGGCATCTGGCAATGCTGGCACTGGTGCTGCATGAATATGCGAAGGAGCCGGTCGATCTGAAAACAGTGCTGGCGACTGTTCTGATCCATGATGTTGTCGAGATCGACGCAGGTGACACGTATGCCTATGACGAGGCGGGGAATGCGACCAAGGCAGCCCGCGAGCAGAAGGCCGCAGACAGATTGTTCGGGCTGCTGCCGGCTGAGCAGGGGAACGGTCTGCGCAGACTCTGGGAGGATTTTGAGGCCGGCAGCACGCCGGAGGCACGGTTTGCTGCGGCACTGGACCGCATCCAGCCGCTGCTGCTGAATTACACCAAGGGCGGCCTGTCATGGCAGGAGCACGGCACAAAGCGTTCACAGGTTGCGGGCAGAATGCAGCCGATCTCCGACGGTTCTGAACAGCTCGGCTCCCTTGCTGCACAGATTATTGCGCAGGCGGCTGCCGAGGGGCTGCTGAAAGATGATACATAAAGAAAACGGGCAGAACAGGATTTCTTGTTCTGCCCGTTCAGTCTGTAGAAAAAGTGTCTCCGACGGATTTATATTGAGGGCGCCGCCCTCAAACTCCCGCTTA
>CAMNJD010000483.1 GCA_946540705.1 uncultured Ruminococcus sp.
CGGAAGGCGCTATCATATCCATGCCGCTTCATGCAGAGGGAAAAAGCAAAGGAAAAGCATTTGCAGACGGCGTGCTTTCAGGCGCAGTTGAGCCGGTCGGTGCGGGACTGACGATCCTGTTTGCCGGACTGTTCCTGCCTGCAATGCCGTATTTACTGAGCTTTGCCGCAGGTGCAATGATCTATGTTGTAGTGGAAGAACTGATACCGGAAATGTCAGAGGGAGAACATTCCAATATCGGCGTAATCATGTTTTCAGTCGGATTTACGCTGATGATGATACTTGATGTTGCGCTCGGATAGGAGGAAACATGAAGAAAAAAGAACATTTGCCGTTATTCGGTGTCGGACCAATCTATGTATACAGCATTGCAATATTGACACTTCTTGCTTTTATAAGCAGAAATCTGTCCGTATTTGAAGCAGGAAAGCTGACAAGCATCAAATCCTTACTTATCATTTTAGGAAGCATTTTGATTATCGCCGGAGCGATCATGTGGATTATGGCAGTTATCGTGTCAAAGGTCGATGATAATATCAAGAAAAATCAGCTTGTTACAACTGGCATTTATGCTTGGGTACGCAACCCGATTTATTCTGCTTGTATGTTTGCCTGCACAGGCGTTATTCTGATGATCGGGAATGCTTTTTTCTTTGTACTGCCATTTGTATACTGGCTTTTCATGGCAGTATTGATGAAGCATACAGAGGAAAAATGGCTGCGTAACCTTTATGGACAAGAATATGAGGATTACTGCAATCGTGTCAACCGTTGTATCCCATGGAAACGAAGCTGAAAGGAGTTTTATCATGACAAGCAAAGAATACAAGGATTTATCGGTTCGGGAGTTTACAAAAGCTGCCGAGGTTTATGAGTCAGACCATGCCGGTATCTACAAAATGTGCAAGAAGGATTATCCCGATGTGCTGGCTGAACTGGAAAAGGAACCGTTTACCGATCTGCTGGACTGTGGCTGCGGAACTGCGCCGATGCTGACGCTGCTGCATGAAAAATACCCTGACAAGCACTATTCAGGCATTGACCTTACGCCGAAGATGATCGAAGTAGCAAAAGCAAAGAAGATGAAAAATGTAGAGCTGATTGTCGGAGACTGCGAAAATCTGCCGTTTGCTGAAAATTCCTTTGATGTAGTAATCTGTTGTCAAAGCTTTCATCATTATCCGAATGTGCAGGAATTTTTCAACAGCGTATACCGTGTGCTTCGTCCGAACGGCAGACTGATTCTGCGCGATATGACGATGAAATCACCCGTAAAACGCTGGTTCTGCAATCATATTGAAATGCCGCTGGCACATCTGGTCGGAAAGGGTGATGTTCGGATTTATGGCAGGGAGGATGTGCAGCGGCTTTGCAGTAATGCGGGATTACACATGGAACTCTTTGAAGTCAGACCAATATTCCGTATGCATTGTGTTGCCAGAAAGCAAAAGTAAAAGCGGTATACATTTTTTAGGAGAGTGATGAACATGGGACTTATGAAGAACTTTTTTAATCAGACCAGAAAGCCCGAAGGGACGCTTGGAAAGATCATGCTGTCGGGTATGAATTCTGGTCACGCAAAACTTGCCGATTGGGGATTTGCGCATCTTCCGAAGCTGTCACCGAAACAGGCTGCCGATCTCGGCTGCGGTGCAGGGCGAAATGCCGGAGAGCTTCTGAAAAAATATCCGCAGGCAGTTGTTACTGCGATGGATTACTCCGCACTGTCCGTTCAGAAGGCAACGGAATACAATCAGGCTATGATAGACGCAGGCAGGTGCAGGGTCATACAAGGCGATGTATCAAAACTGTCCCTTGAACACGACAACTTCGAGCTTGTGACTGCTTTTGAGACAATCTATTTCTGGCCGGGACTTGAAAAGTGCTTTTCGCAGGTGGCAGAAATTCTGAAAGTCGGCGGATACTTTATGATATGCAACGAGTCCGACGGTACAGATAAGACGAGCAGGAAATTTGAATCTATCATTGACGGTATGCGATGCTATACGATTGATGAAATATCAGCAGCGCTCAAGTCTTCCGGTTTTTCCAAAATTCAGTCAGACCATCATCCGGAAAAAGCATGGATAACAATAATCGCAATAAAATGATTTCGATATTTATTGAAAATGATGTTTTTCGGCTTTCGCCCGGTAATCGCTTGACAATGAAATAGAAATATGCTATAATTTCATCACAGTTAGCATTCGCTAATTGCCGGCGGCTTGAAATCGGAGTCCGCTATATTATTTGTACTATAGTTAGTCGATGCTAACGATATACTAATCAGAAAAGAGGTCAGTATGAGTGTTGTGATCGTTGGCGGCAATGACCGCATGGCAACAAGATATCAGGATATCTGTAAGCAGTATAAATGGAAATCCAAGGTTTTCACGCAGCTTCCGGCGGATTTTGAAAACAAGATCGGCGAGCCTGATCTGCTGGTCGTATTCACAAGCACCTGCTCGCATAAGATGCTTGCCGGCGTAAAGAACCGTTCGGAAAAGCGCGGCATTCCGGTGAAGCACGTTCACAGCGCAAGTGTCAGTGCCCTGAAAAAGCTGCTGGAATGTTACGAGGTGAAACAGGATGTCGGAACTTGAACGGCAGAGCTTTGAGCGCACACTGGCAGTGCATTCCGCGCCGACGCTGCTCGGCATCAAATGTGCAAATCTCATTTCCGTTGCGATAGATGAATGCGATATGTGCGATTACACGCAGGAATTTGAATATCGAAGCGAACTGAAAATGCGTGTATTGTGCAAATGCCATGATCGGCGGCTGCTCTATGTTTACCATGAGATGCTGCTGAGAATGCAGCTCAGTCAGCCTGAGATCCTGCGCTTTCTTTCGCAGTACGGCTATACAGAAAATATGGATTTGCAGCAGAAGCTGGCGCATCTTGCGAGCCGAATGCAGTGCGGCAATTTCCCGCATGAGATCGGCGTATTCCTCGGCTATCCGCTTGCGGATGTGCAGGGATTCATTGCAAATCACGGCAAAAACTGCCTGCTGTGCGGCTGCTGGAAGGTATACAGCGATCCCGAATCCGCGCGGCAGACATTTGCAAATTATGATCGGTGCAGAGAGATTCTGTGCGATAAACTACAGAAGGGCTGCGGGCTTTTCCGCGCTCTGGAACTTTCTAAGGAGGAACTATAATGAAAACAGCGGTGATTTATTGGAGCGGCACGGGCAATACCGAAGCAATGGCGAACGCGGTTGCGGAGGGGGCCGGCGTCGATGCGGTGACAGTATCGGATTTCAGCGGTAATGTCGAGGAATTTGACGCGCTGGCTCTTGGCTGCCCGGCAATGGGCGCAGAGGTGCTGGAGGAGGATGAATTTGAGCCGTTCTTCACCGGAATTGAGAGCAAGCTCAGCGGCAAAAAGGTTTTTCTGTTCGGTTCATACGGCTGGGGCGACGGCGAATGGATGCGGAACTGGCAGGAGCGTGTCACAGCGGCAGGCGCAGAGCTGGTCGGCGATGAGGGCTATACCGTCAATGAAGCTCCGTCCGATGATGATCTTGCAAAGCTGAAAGCGATCGGCGCGGAGCTGGTATAAGAAACAAGCGGCTGTATCCTCATGCAGCCGCTTTGGTATGAGAATATGGAGATTCTATATTTTGCAGCTTTGGCTGCGGTCATCGCGCTGATGATCGGTTACATGGTTCGGCATCTGCGAAGCGGCGGCGGATGCTGCGGTACGCATGAAGCAGCACCGAAAGCTGTGCGCCCGGCGGACCGTGATCTGTCGCATTATCCGTATCATTATACAGCGAATATCGAGGGTATGGTCTGCGGAAACTGTGTGCGGCGCGTAGAAAATGCATTTCACGGTTTGGGCTGTCTTGCGTCGGTAGATCTTGCAAAGAAAACTGCAATGATTCATGCCAAGCAACAGCGGAACCGTCAGGAAATTGCAGAAGTGCTCAATGAAATCGGCTTTACGCTGATAGAATGGGAGGAATATCATGAGTCTGAATGAAGTCCGTGAAAACACGGATGCTATTATCAATGAACTGAAAGGCGATGCGCGTTTTATCAGCCGCATCACTTCGATCGGGCTGACGCCTGGATGCCGTGTCAGCATCATCAAAAACGATAAAAACAGACCTGTACTGCTTTATTCTCGTGACACGATGATTGCAGTCAACCGCAAGGAATGCGCAGGAATTCTCGTATCGGAGGTGAGAGCATGAGCACAACAATCGCACTGCTCGGTCAGCCGAATTCCGGCAAATCCACACTGTTCAATGCGCTGACCGGTCTGCGTCAGCATGTCGGCAACTGGCCCGGCAAGACCGTTGAAAAGAAGGAAGGCTCGTTTTCATATCAAGGCAAGGAATATGAGGTTGCCGATCTGCCCGGCTCCTACAGTATGTCCGCAAACTCCGATGAGGAGGTCATCACGCGGGATTTCATTGCATCCGGCAAGGCTGATGTTGTCTGTATTCTGGCGGACAGCTCGCAGCTTGAACGCTCGCTGTTCATGCTTGCTGATTATGCAGGCATTTCCGTGCCGTGCTTTCTGATTTTGAATATGGCAGATGTCGCAAAAGATCAGGGCAAGAAAATCAACCCCGCTGCGATCGAAAAGAAGCTCGGCATTCCGGTCATGCTGTTCTCCGCGACGGATAAAAACGCATACGATCAGTTTTACAAAACGATGGAACGGGCAATCAAGGAAAAATCCATGCTCAATGTGTCAGCATTGGAACAGGAGTACAAAAAGGTTGACGGATACAGTGAAATCTGCGAAACGCTTTCCGATACCGTTATTCCTGGCTATACGCCGATGTGGCTGACGGTCAAGGCGATGGAACAGGATAAAGTTGTGACCGCAAAGCTTCGGAATACATTGCCGGACAGCGTACAAAAAACTGTGGAAACGCTTGTCAAGCAGTCGCAGGGCGCGATCGCAACGGGCGGCTGCAAATTCGCATGGATTGACAGCATTCTGAACGGCGCAGTATCCGAATCGAGAACAAAGGTGAAGCTCGGCAAACTCGACCGTATTTATACACATAAATTCTGGGGTAAACCTGCTGTCGTGCTGACCGTGCTGCTCGGACTGATCGCATCATTTATTCCGGCGCTTCCGGTCATGGGCATCGGTTCCGGTGTGGATGCACTGAATGCTGTTATCCGTTCCTCTATGACAGAAGCAGGTACATCCGCTTTTCTGACCGGTCTGCTATGCGATGTTCTGATCCAGTCACTTTCGTATG
>CAMNJD010000484.1 GCA_946540705.1 uncultured Ruminococcus sp.
TGCAATCCGCCGTCTTTGACGGCTTGCGGCGCACAGCGCCGTTATACGCCCTCTGCCAAAGCCACATAGTTGTGCTTTGCAATAGAGGGCAGTATATAACATAGTATTCGGAAAATTGCAAGTGGAATATTTGATTCATTCAACTGCAAATTGCCTGTTGCTGTCATCGTTTTCAAGACGAGCTTCTTGACAATACGGTGAATCTGTGTTAATCTAACATCAGCATAATCATCTGTCAGAAAAATACGCGATGCGAAAAAAATTTTGATTCCAGATGTTGCATTTTTCCAGAAATCCTGTCTTTATGTATGAAGGCGGACACGAAGGGCGGTGGCAGCCATGCACGATGAGGCGATCCTATCCCTGTTTGAAGAGCGAAATGAGCAGGCGATTTCCGAGAGCGAAAAGCAGTACGGAGCGCTCTGCCGGTCAGTTGCACGCGATATCACCGGCAGCGATGCGGATGCCGAGGAATGCCTGAATGATGCCCTGCTCGCCGCCTGGAACGCCATTCCGCCCGCCAAGCCGCAGAATTTCTGCGCCTATCTGCTGCGACTGGTGCGAAATTCCGCCATTAACCGTTATCACGCCGCCCACACCGAAAAGCGCAGTGCCGCCAATGTTGCCGCCTCAATCGACGAGCTTGCAGAGATCATACCGGACAGAGGAGATGTGGTCAGCGAGATCGAACGCCGCGAGATGCTCGCCGCAGTCAACACATTTTTGCAGGGATTGCCAAGGAAGCAACGCGATCTGTTTGTCCGCCGCTATTGGTACGCGGATGATATTGCCGCGCTTTCGCAGATGTTTCAGATGACACAGAGCCATGTGACGATGACACTCTCCCGCCTGCGAAAGCGGCTGAAAAAATATCTGGGGAAGGAGGGATTGCTGTGAATCCGACTGCATTTTCAGAGCTGCTCACGGACATTTCAGAGGAATATATCGTATCTGCGGCGCATCCGCAGAGAAAGCCTTTACTCCGGTATGCTGTCTCTGCGATCGCTGCGTGCATCGTCCTTCTGATTGCGGCGGCAGTCTATCCGAGGCTGCGGATGCAGGAGCCGGGAGTCTCTGTTCCGCCGGTGTCTCACGCAGAGCATACCGCTGTCACCACCACGGAGACGGAGCAGTCTGAAACAGGGGAATCCCATACCACAGCTTCACGCACACAGTCAACAGCATCCTCCGGGACTGCTGCCGTAAATACCACCGCAGATGTGCCGGAGACTGCTTCTGTCACGGCAACAGATACGATTGATACGACAGCACCCGCGCCGAAAACCGATGTCGTTACCACACAGCCGCCCCAAACCGATACATCCGAGCCTGCCACACACAGCGAAACACAGCCCTCGGAGACTACCGTTAAGGAAACACTGCCGGAAACAACCGCAGTATCAACAAATCCTGTGACTTTCCCGCCGCAGACAATCGAAATTCCGATCTGGAAGGGGAGCACCGAGCATCCGGAATTTGTCCCGGTTGATCCCAACCCGCAGATCAGCAGCCGGTTCATCATGTGTCCTGCCGATGCAGACGATTCCCTGCGCGATTATTATCATGAAACATTCGGCATTCCGGTGGAATTGGATCTGACGCAGCATCCGTGTCTGCTGATTGTGCTGGAAACTTATATGTATCAGGCGGCAGCAGTAATCGGCGGGAATCTGACAGACAACAGATTGCAGCTGCAAATCGCGTGTCTGGAAAATCCGCGCTGTGAGAATTCTGTTTTCCATTTTGCACTGCCGGTTCCGGAGAATATTGCAATCGCGCCGGAGAACTATATCATTCTGACCGATGAGGCTGAATATCAGGCACTGCTGACAGACAGTCTGACCGTCGAAATCCAAGAACAGGAGGGATTATTATGAAAAAGCGTATGAGATTTTTGGCAATGCTCGCAGGCGCAGTGATGCTCTGCGGTACGATTCCCACGGCACCGGTATACGCGCTGTCGTGGTGGGGAAGCGCAGCCGGAGAGGAATTTCAGAATATGACACCGCTGGACGACAAGGGAATGTTTGCAGGGATACCATACGGAGAAGGTATCGGTACGGCCGACAATTATCAGGTTTATACTTATCATTATGCATTTGACCGTGAGGATCCATGGACTGATCTCGACACCGGCGAAACGAAAACGGAACTGCACCATTATGAAGGCAATCCGGTCTATGTTGTATGCCCGCGTGAGAATTTCATGCAGTTTACCTTGCGCGACGGACTTGACAAAGCGGATGCTGAAAATCAGATGCTGGAGATTCTGCAAAGCTATTATCCGGATATTCAGGACAAGGTGCACAATCCCGGCAACTATCGGATTCGCTCGGACGAACCGATGAATGAAGCCACATTTGCAGATTCAGGTTACGTTGACAATTCTTATCTGGTGGTCGATCTCAGCGAAGCTGCCGGTTCTTCGGAAATATCTGACGGCATTATGCGTGATCTTGCAAAAGCGGGTCTGATCTCCAAATTCTACACATGGGGGCAGACCGCGAATTACCAGCAGGTCACATTGGAAAGCGGAAATGCAAGTCCGACCGTGTATTATCCGACCGGAGATAAATGGAACGCAGATTACACAAAACTGGAACCGATCTACTACGACTGGGATGCGATTGCTGCATGGGTGGCAGAGCATCATCCGGAATGCGAATTTGTCCGTGTGACTCTCGAAGATACAGAGCTTGCAAAGAAGATCGGTTACTATGATTACGAACAGAACAGAGCATACTTTGGGAACAATGATGAAATGTATGCTGTGATTCCGCCGGACGGAACGGCATTCCCCGTGCACTTTGCGATTGCCGCAGAGCTTTACGAGCAATTCGGGATTGCAGCGGGGTGGAGCTGTCCGGAATCTGTCAACACTCCGATGATCGGACAGAACGCGCTCGCCGTCGCCGGTGATCTCAACATCGACTGCGAAATCAATATCGCAGATGCAGTCATGCTCGCACGGCTTGCAGCAGAAGACGATTCCCTGCAGATCACGGACACCGGAATGGACAATGCAGATGTAAACCAAGACGGTCTGATTACGATTCTGGATACGGCGGTACTGCTTCGGGAATTGGCATAAGACAGATCGTGCAATATCACACAGCGGGAACCGACCCTTGCGCCGGTTCCCGTTTCGTTATACCCTTTCCCCGCGCATCATCTCCTGCGCGGAACATACCGCGGCGGTTCCTGCGGCGCATCCGCATCCACCTGCCCATTCGGAACATCCCCGCTCTCCGCATTCCGCCGCTGCATCTCCTGCTGCACCATTGTTTGCAGAAACGACCCGCCGAGCACCATTGTTTCGAGCATCGTCAGCAGCGCGTCCTGCATCTTGCATTCCTGCGCGGTTTTTGCTATAATAACAGTGTCGATTGTTGATCACAGTGCTGCTCGAACCGTGGGAGGAAATGGCTCAGAAATACCGCAATGGGGAGATCAGCCGTGAGGAGTATGACCAGTGGAGATATAGGTATCCGAGGTCGGAAGCTGAACGGAATGAAGCTGCTCGCAGGGCATTGAAAGAAAGTGAATAATATGTTTGATATTCAGTATACAAACCATGAGGATATGTTCAAAGAAACACAGTTACATCTGAAAGAAATAAAGGGCATAGACCAATTTAAAAACCTTCAAGACAGTCTATATGGTGAAACCGATTTCCTGTGCTGGGGCGATGACAGAATAGAAAAAATAGAGTATTATCAGAATAAGTTGACTGTCACGCTCGTTCATGAAATGGAAGATATGACTTTAAATGATAAGCTTGTCAACACTGCTTTCTATACGTTTGTTTTCTACGATGTGGAACTCTACTGGTTCAGTATTGCGACATACAAAGAACATTTTATTGATGATATAACTATACAGCAAAATCCAGATGGAAAGTATAGCATATCATTCGGAATGGGAGAACTTGATTTTAGATATTCGAGTGCAGAAGCCTATCATTGTGGAACATACCATAAATAACAAAAAGAGCTATCCGATTCAAATACGAATCAGATAGCTCTTATCTATTCAGACAAATAATGTTATACTGTTGCCGATAATCGGAAAATGTTGCCAAATCGTTGCCATTCAGCTTATCCGCATCTTAAAAAGCACGGTATTAAGCCGTTTCAGGAAACGTTTGCATTATTCCCACTCCACCGTCCCCGGGGGCTTGGAGGTGATATCATACACGACGCGGTTGACATGCTCGCACTCATTGCAGAGGCGGTTGGAGATGCGCGCGAGCACATCATACGGAATGCGCGCCCAGTCGGCGGTCATGAAATCGTCGGTGGTCACCGCGCGGATCGCGATCAGATGCTCATAGGTGCGGTGGTCGCCCATGACCCCGACCGTGTGCACATCGGGCAGAACCGCGAAAAACTGGCTCATCGTGCGCGAAAGCCCGCTTCTTGCGATCTCGTCGCGGAAGATCGCGTCGGCATCCTGCAGAATGCGCACCTTCTCCTCCGTGATCTCACCGATGATGCGCACGCCGAGCCCCGGTCCCGGGAAGGGCTGCCGCCACACGAGCTCCGCGGGAATGCCCAGCTTCTCGCCGACCGCACGAACCTCGTCCTTGA
>CAMNJD010000485.1 GCA_946540705.1 uncultured Ruminococcus sp.
AGCGACGAGGGCTCTGCCCTCGACCCGCAAGCCTTTGAAAAGGCTTGAGCGAAACTTTTAATATGGGCGAAATTAAAACGATTTGTTTTAACCTTATTTTTCCGACCACCTAAAAAATTACATACCCGTTTATTTTGCAGATCAGCTTTCTTCGCGGATCTGGATATTCGCCTCGCGGAGCTGCTGCTCTGTGACCTGTGACGGTGCGCCGAGCAGAAGATCCTGCGCATTGCCGTTCAGCGGGAATGCGATGACGTTGCGGATGGTTTCGGTATCGGCAAGCAGCATGATCATGCGGTCGATGCCGGGCGCCATGCCTGCATGCGGCGGTGCGCCGTACTGGAACGCGGTGTAGAGTGCGGAGAACCGTGCGGCAAGCTCCTCCTCGGTATAGCCCGCGAGAGCAAATGCCTTTTTCATGATATCGACGCTGTGGTTTCTGACTGCGCCCGATGCCAGCTCAATGCCGTTGCAGACCAGATCATACTGATATGCGAGGATCTCAAGCGGATCGCTGTTTTCCAGTGCCTCCAGACCGCCCTGCGGCATGGAGAACGGATTGTGCGTAAAATCGAGCTTTTTTGTCTCCTCGTTGATCTCGTACATCGGGAAATCGACAACAAAGCAGAAGCGAAATGCGTTTTTCTCGATGAGGTCGAGGCGCTCGCCCAGCCATGTGCGGATCTGTCCCGCATAGCTGTCCACGATGCCTTTCCTGTCGGAGATGAAGAACACGGTTTCGCCGTCCTTGATGCCGGAGAGCTGACGGATCTCATCACGCTGTGCATCGGAGAGGAATTTGTCGATCGGGCCCTTGAAATTCGGCTGCCCCTCAACAGCGGTCAGATAGCCCAGACCCTTCATGCCGATCGAGGTCGCGAATTTCAGCGAATCCTCAAAGAACTTCTTGGAGCAGCCCGCGCAGTTCGCAACAATGCCGCGCACCGGCTTGCCCTTGAAGATCGGGAAGTCCACATTTGCGAAGAAATCAGTCAGGTCGATGATCTGAAGCGGGTTGCGCAGATCGGGCTTATCCGAGCCGTATTTCATCATCGCATCGCGGTAGGTGATGCGCTCGAACGGCGCCTCGGAGATCACGGCGTCGGGCTTGAACTTGCGGAATGTCTCGGAAATGACCTCCTCGCAGACAGCCAGAACCTCGTCCTGCGTTGCGAATGCCATTTCAAAATCGAGCTGATAGAACTCTCCGGGGGAGCGGTCCTGCCGCGCGTCCTCATCGCGGAAGCACGGTGCGATCTGATAATACTTGTTGAAGCCGGAGACCATGAGAAGCTGCTTGAACTGCTGCGGCGCCTGCGGCAGGGCATAGAACTTGCCCTTATGCTTTCTGCTCGGGACAAGGAAATCACGCGCACCCTCGGGCGAGGATGCCGTCAGGATCGGGGTCTGGATATCGAGGAAGCCCAGCTCCTCCATTTTGCGGCGCAGGAAGGTGATGACCTTCGAGCGGAGAATGATGTTCTCGTGGATCTTCGGGTTTCTCAGGTCGAGGTAGCGGTACTTCAGGCGCACCTCCTCGCGGGTTTCGAGCGACTCTGCCGGGATGAACGGCAGCATGGACTTTGACGGGCCGAGCAGCTCCATTTTCTCGACGAGCACCTCGACCAGACCGGTTTCGAGCTTGGGGTCAACCGTCTCAGCGTCACGCTCGACGACCTTGCCGGTGACGGAGATGACAGTTTCTCTGCCCACGCCCTTCAGCATTTCGTCGTCATGAAAGACGACCTGTGTGATGCCGGTCTCATCGCGCAGCGCCAGAAACAGCACGCCGCCGTGGTCGCGGATCGTATCGACCCAGCCCGCCAGTGAGACAGTCTGTCCGATGTGCTCCTTGCGGAGTGCATTGCACATTACGGTACGGTACATTCTTGATTCCTCCATTCAGATTTTTCGGGATACAATAACGACAAAAACGCCCCAAAGCGGCCTGCTTTCTCTGCAAGCTGCTTCGGGACGAGCGTTTCACTGTCATGAAAACCCGCGGTGCCACCCGATTTAACCCGTGTCCGCATCTGCGGGCGCAAGGTTCACTTTTTTTGGGGCATTTGGAGTTGTGCGCATGAAGTGCTGCCATGCGCAGGAGTGTTGCCGCTGCTGCCGGGCTCCGTGACGCGCTTTCAGCCTGCGGGCGCTGTCTCTCTGGCCGTTTCCCATACGGAGAGCGGGTCTCCTGACACTTATTTTATTCGATTTTCCGTGATTTGTCAAGTGCGGCATCTGCGGAATCGCCCCGCGCGCATAATTTTTCCGATTTTCACAAAATGTCCATTGACAAAACCGACAAATGTAGGTATAATAAAATGAAGATGTGCTGCGCGTACATCCCGATTCTATCAATCATTCAAGGAGGAAACAGCAATGGAACTGAAAGGCTCAAGAACGGAAGCGAATTTGCAGGCAGCATTCGCCGGCGAATCACAGGCACGCAACAAGTACACCTACTTTGCGTCCAAGGCGCGCAAGGAGGGCTATGTTCAGATCGCAGAGATCTTTGAGGAAACCGCAAACAATGAGAAGGAGCACGCAAAGCTCTGGTTTAAGGAGCTGAACGGCGGTGATATTCCCGATACCGCCGCGAACCTGAAAGCAGCAGCCGACGGCGAAAACTTTGAGTGGACCGATATGTATGTCGAGTTTGCAAAGGTCGCACGCGAGGAGGGCTTCACCAGAATCGCGGCACTGTTTGAGATGGTCGGCAAGATCGAGAAGGCACATGAGGAACGCTACCGCAAGCTGCTCGCCAATGTCGAGGGCGGACTGGTCTTCTCCCGCGACGGCGACATGATCTGGGAGTGCATGAACTGCGGCCATATCGTGATCGGCCCGAAGGCACCGGCAGTATGTCCGGTCTGCAAGCACCCGCAGGCTTATTTCAAGCTCCGCGAGGAAAATTACTAAAAATCAGCCCGCCCGCCTGATATCGGAATCAGGCGGGCGGGTGTTCTCTGCCCTCTCACTGTGCAGCGGATCACTGCACCATGATCACACCGTCAAGCAGGGTGTACTGATAGGCGCCGTTGACCTCGTTCGTGACGAACATGCTGTTGCGCTCGATCGTCAGCGAATAGTGATCGCCGGGCTTTGCGTCCTCCGGGATCTGATAGGAGTAGGTGCCGAGGATCGCGCCGTTCCTGATGCTCTTGTTTGCGCCGCGGGCGTTGACCCAGATCAGTGCGCCGCATTCCGGGTCAGCGTTGGCAAGGACCTCGTCAACGCTGCCGTAAATGTCCGAGCCCTCAATGGAAATACCGGTCAGCTCGGCGCCGCCCGCGTGATTCAGATAGAACTGGAAGCCCGCAAGCATCGGTGCGCCTGCGATATAGACCGGAACGGAGACGGTTTCGCCCGGCGCACCCTGTGCGCAGCCGATCTCGACATACATGCCGGTCTTGCTGAACGGAACGCCTTGATTGCCGTCCGCATCGGAGGCCTCGGTGACATAGGATACATCACGGTACTCTGCCCAGAGCGGCTGCTTGCCGGAGAGCGTGCGGCAGTAGTAGCTGAGGATGCTCTGCGCATCGCTTGCGGAGATCTGCCCGTCCATGTCGATATCCACATAGCCGTTTTCCATATCGGCGTTCAGATCAGCCTTTCCTGCAAGGCCGTCAACGTAGAGATGCAGCGTGCGCTGTGCATCGACTGCATCGACAGCGAGGTCGCCGTTCAGGTCGCCCATGATGCGGGTCTGCTGCACGGAAGCCGCCGCGGAAGCGGGCATGCCCGTGCCGGTCATTGCAGCCGCCGACATGCAGGCTGCGCAGAGAATTGCTGCAAATGTTTTCTTTTTCATGATTGGATCCTCCTTGGTTTATGTGAGTGTTGGAACGGTTTTCGGAACGGAACCGGAGTGCGCTGTTTGCGCCTCTGTAAATGAAAACAACCGGGCGGGCATTTTGTCCCAATGATTTTTCGATTTGTACGAATGCACAAAACAAGTGCAGCAGGTTTGTATATCCTGCCGAAATTTGCAGGAAGGCGGGACATTTTGCCCCGTCAGTTGTTATATTTGTGAACGGCATGATCATTCAATTTCTCGGAACGGAAGGAGTGTGCGGAATGCCGGATCTGAAGAATCCCGGCGCGGATCGGTTCCATGCCATGTATCAGCAGTATGCGGCACTGGTCTACAGCATCGCATACTCTTATATGCACAACCGTGAGGACGCCGAGGATATGACCGAGGAGGCGTTCGTCCGGCTCTTTGAGCACGGGACGGACTTCTCCGGCGAGGTGCAGGCACGGGCATGGCTCGTGACGGTCACACGCAATCTTTGTCTCAATGAGCTGAAGCGGCACAGCCGGACCTGCCGCTCAGATGAACTGCCCGAGCAGCTTCAGGCTGCCGATTCACCGCAGCGAAGCGCGGAGCTCCGTGCGGTTATGGCAGCGGTCATGCGTCTGCCGGAGGAATACCGGCTGCCGCTGCTGCTCTTTGCCGTCGAGGGCTACTCTGTCCGCGAAACGGCGGAGATCCTGCGGCTGAACGAAAGCACGGTCCGGACGCGCGTCGCAAGAGCACGCGAAATCATACGCGCAGAAACGGGGGTGGACGGCACATGAATCGCAGGGATTCAGACGGTGAGCTTCGCGGGATCTATCCGCAGCTCTCCGGCACATTTGATCTGACGGAAGAACAAAAGCAGCGCGTGCAGGCGCGCATTATGCAGCGCATCGCCTCAGAGCCCGAGCCTGAAACG
>CAMNJD010000486.1 GCA_946540705.1 uncultured Ruminococcus sp.
AAGCAGCGCTGCCAGATCGAACACGGTGATCACGCCGTCGCTGTCAACATCTGCATTTTCCTCTGCCGTGAACACGCCGTCGTCAGTCTCGGAGACAAGCCGTGCCAGTCTGACTGCATCTGCAATGCTCAGGGAGCGGTCCGCGTTCACATCGCCGTTCAGCGGATGTACGGTCTGTGCGATCATCTGCTCGCTGCCGTCTGTGCGCTCTGTCAGAATGCCGACGGTCGTTTCGTCGATCTCCACGATGCGGACGCTGTTGTACTGTGTCGAGAAGGAAACGCTTGCGTCATTGCTGTCATTGCTGACGGTCACGGTCACATTCTTCAGGGAATCGCCCTTCAGCAGCCAGCCGTTTTCCTCCGGTGTCAGGGTGATCCCGCCGCCGTCCTGACCGGTCACGGTGAGCTGATACCAGTCGGTCGGGTGGAAGCCCTCGTCCTGCACCATTGACAGGCGGTAATCGCCGGTGACTGCCTCGCACACAAGGCGCGATGCCGGGCTCACGGTGATGCGCTTCGCGCTGCCGGCGGATGCTTCCAGAACACAGTGCTCATATTCCATGTTCAGGTCGAGCGGCTGCGGCTTGTTCGCAGCGACATAGTAGCAGCGGTCGCCGCTGACCACGGCCGTCAGGCGCTTCTGGTCGTCCTGTCCGAAGAAATCGGCGGTGTACAGAATGGCGTTCTTGTCGTTCTCCGCATAGAACGAGCCGTCATACGGGTCGCTCTTTGCCTGATTGATCTGGCTCTCACCGCTCGGGTTCAGCACGTTCAGTGCGGCATAATATGCGCCGTCGCTGCCCTCGCCGTCATCGGGCAGGAGCTCCAGTGTATTTCCGCCGTTGATGATGCCGCGGTAATTCAGGATCTCCGGGTCATTGCAGATAAAGCCGATCTGTCCGACATAGGCCTGATGCTGCTTGCTTTCGCTGCTCTTGCTGCGGATTGCGGTCTTGCCGTACTCCGCTGCGTCATCGGCCATTTTGATGACCCATTCGCCGGTATCGGATTTGATATACATGTCATACTTGTCTGTCAGCAGGCCGGATTCCTCATTCGGATTGTAGATCTTGATTCTGACATCCGCGACAAAGCTCTCCGCCCCCTCGTCATAGTTCAGCGGGATCGAATAGCGGCCGATGTATTCAAGATCGTAGGCGACGACCGCATGGCCGTTCCGGTAGCCCTCGCTGTCCATATAGGTGTAGCAGAGGAGGGTCGGCAGGCCGCTTTCAACGGCTTCGATAAGCAGACTGGATTTTGCCTTGTCGTTGTTGTTGTATTCCTTCTGGAAGCGGCGGATGCGCTGCGAAACGGGCTTTGTGAACTGAAGCATCTGGTAGCAGTTGATATAGAACTTGGTTTCGCCGGTGAGATTTTCGCTGGTGACGCTGTGCAGGAACTTGAAATCCTGTGCAAGCTGTCCCGCCTCGATGATGCCCTGTGCTTCGAGCACGGAGGTCACTGCCATGCCCCAGCAGGAGCCTTTCCAGCGCAGCATTTCGCCCATGACGCGGGCGCGTTCGGTGTTGTCAAGCTGCATGAAGAACTGCTGGAAGGCGCTGCCCGGCGAGACCATGTCTTCTCCGAGATAGTACCCGCCTCTGGCTGTTGTAAAGTTCTTTGCCTCATTCGGCATGCCCCAGTTGTCCGCACCGTACAGGAACCGCGGAACGGATGCGGTGGTCGTTGTGGAGGTTGCGGTGGTAGTCGTTGATGTGGTTGTGGTGGCCGAGGTTGTTGTGGTTGTTGTAGTTGTTGTGGATGTTGTTGTGGTCGAGGTAGTGGTTGTGGTAGTGGTCGAGGTTGTAGTAGTAGTGGTCGAGGTTGTTGTCGTGGTTGTTGTTGTCGAAGTCGTCGTTGTTGTAGTCGTTGTGGATGTAGTGGTGGTTGTGGTTCCCGTTTCCGGCGGGTCACCGAGGCTCACAAAGGTTCTGTTGTATTTCTCCGCGTAAGCCTGCGCCGTCGAGCCGCTGTAGCCGTGAATGACCGCAGTATCCGAAATAGTGTAACTATAGTTATATATTTTACATTCCGGATTCTGAATATAAATATCATTCAGGTTAGTGCATTGCCAAAACGCATCATCTCCAATGCTTGTAATGTTGTCCGGAATTGTGATTTCGGTCAGACCGGTGCATCCACGAAACGACATATAGCCGATGCTTGTCACGTTGTCCGGAATTGTGAATTCGCTCAAACCTTTGCAGCAGTAAAACGTACAAGAATCGATACTTGTCACGCTGTCCGGGATTTTGATCTCGGTCAGACCGGTGCAGAAGCGAAACGCATCTCCGCCGATGCTTGTCACGCTGCCCGGAATTGTGATTTCGGTCAGACCGGTGCATTGACAAAACGCCGCATCACCAATACTTGTCACGCTGTCCGGAATTGCATATCGTGTTTTTTCGCTGCCCGCTGGATATTGAAAAAGTGCGGTGAAATCCTTGTTAAACAATACACCGTCTTTCGATACATAGTTCTCATTGTTTGTATCCACTGTAATGGATTTCAGGCTGGAGCAGCCAGCAAACGCACCACTTCCGATGCCTGTCACGCTGTCCGGAATTGTGATTTCGGTGAGGCTTATGCAGTACTCAAACGCATCCTTACCGATGCTTGCCATGCTGTCCGGAATGGTAATACCGGTCAGACTTTCGCAGGAATAAAACGCAGACTCTCCAATGCTTGTCACGCTGTCCGGAATTGTGATCTCGGTCAGACCGGTGCATTGACAAAACGCATGATCTTCAATGCTTGTCACGCTGTCCGGCATTTTGACCTTGGTCAGGTAGTAGCAGTTGAAAAACGCGCTATCACCAATGGTTGTTACACCGTCCGGAATCGTAATGCTGGTAAGACTTTTACAACCTGTAAACGCGTGACGGCCAATGCTTGTCGCACCATTCTCAATCACAGCTTTTTTGATTTTTTCACGATAGTCATTCCACGGAACGTAACTGGTTGAACTCCAATCCTCCATCTCCCCCTCGCCGGAGATTGTCAGCGTGCCATCGCTGTCGAGCGTCCATGTGAGGTTGTCGCCCTGTGCGCCGCACTCACCGGAGGCAATGATGGCAGGATATGCGGCGGCTGTTGTGGTTGTCGTGGCCGTTGTGGTGGCCGTGGCAGTCGAGGTTGTCGCCGTGCTGTCCGTGACAGTCACATGCACGAGATAGACCTCGCCGTTTGTCAGCGTGACCGTGATATCGGCTGTTCCGGCGCTGATCGCCTGAATCGTGAGATAGGTCTGCTCCGGCAGGGTCGAAACGATCGCGACCCGATCATTTGTGGTCGTGTAGTCGGCCATCGGCGCATTCAGATCGTAGCCCTGATAAGCCAGCGGGGAGAGCGTCAGACTGAATTCGTCCGTGTACGGGACAGCGGGGACCGGCGGCGCCGGATGATTCCGGTCGCTGAGGCCGGCGGAAACGGTCGGGTTGATTGCGCGGAGATTTTCCAGCAGAATGCCGCCGATCAGCAGGGGGGCGCCATGCGCCTGCTTCGGCGAATTGATCTGCGGCGGGTCGCTGCTGTAGTCCGCCAGATCGAAGAAAGTAAAGTCCGTATCAAGATACCATGCGGACGCATTCAGCGTGATCGCCGATTCCGGCATAATGACATTGGCATAGATCGTGCAGTTGTTCGTGAACTTGAATTCGGTCTGCCGTTCACCGAACACGGTCGCATTCGGGATCATCTCATACTGATATTTCAGATCAGACGGCAGATTCTCCCAGCGCGGGTCAGTCGGCCAGATCGGGTCATTCATCAGCATGATGTTGCTGTAGTCCGTGTAATAGGTCGTAGTCTCGCTGTCATAGAACGAGGTGACCGTATAGCTGTGTGCCTGCTGCTGATGCATCATCGGATATGCGCCGGTCGGGATGATCGCGAATTTCTCCATTTTGAAGTCCGGCTCAAAAAAGAAGATGACATCCTTGCAGCCGGGAATGTAATACATGTTGTCAGACAGCATCTCGAAGCTCGTGTAGCCCGACGGGTCTTTGTGGATGACTGTATTATTGACGATGATCTTGGCCTGCGCGGACGATGAATCGGATTGCAGCCGGATCACAAGCGGGTGCTCGGTGGAGTAGCCGCCGGCAGTCGGGTCAACATAATAGACGTCCTGCGTATATTTCTCAATCGTCAATGTGCCGGGCTGATTGACGATCTTCACATTATCCAGATCAATCCGCACCGGTTCACCGGCTAAGTCATGCGCGGCAAAGGACACCCTTCCGGTCATCGGAACGATCTCTTCGTCAAACGGAACCTCGCCGTAATAGCGCTGATACCATTGGTTCAGCTCCTCGTCCGATGCGGGGTAATAGCGGGAAGGCTGCTCTGCCATGAAATCAGCCGGCAGGATGCTGCGGGCCGCAGTGGATTCCCGGAGCATGCCGAGCATATTTTCCCGTGTCGCTTCGTGAACCTGACACTGGCTCAGGATGTTCATGCCGGTCGGATTCCAGTAATTCGGCGGCGTGTCGTCGTCCTCAGAGGGGTCATCCTCCGGCGGATAACTATATAAAACCTGAATCCACCCGTCAACAGTCGTGAAGGGTATGGCTTCGCTTTTGAAATCCAGAAACCTATCAACATTTAATTTCAGAGGATATTTCGTTCCGGACGCCGCATCTTCAGGAACCTTGAAATATGTGAAGACCATGTAGCCTTCCTCGACAGTGTTGTTTTTTCCTTTTTCACCGATTGTCCCGATATTGAAGTTGTGCCCATCTGTATCCAAAGAACAGGTATAATAGAGGTCATACAGCAGCGGCGTTTCCGCGGTCGTACTGTAAGTCTCCGCGACTGTTTCCGGCCGCAAATCCGTTCCGTTTCCATATTCCTCCGACCACGGAACAGCATCGCCGTCCTCCGTAATAATGTACGGTATCAGCGATGGGTCATAATAAAGCTTTATACCGGATGCTGCATAGCCGGGATTATTTTTAATATAGATACCGACCTTGACCTTCTCACCCGGTTCTGCATAGATCCGATCAGCCATAATTGCGGTGCTCCCGGCAGCGAGATCTGATTGCTTATAGGTACCGACCGGGTCAAGGGTTTCCTGTTCGATGCCTGCGGCCAGCGCGGTGATGCTGCCGGAGAGGGCGGTCACAGCCCCGACCAGCAGTGCGGCTGCCTTTCTGAAAAATGTATGCTTCATAGCCATTCTCCTTTCTGAAAAAACAGAGAAGCCAAAATATACCATATATAAGTATATTATAGCACAAAACAACTTTCAACACAATAGCGGCATGAAATTTCGGCTGAATTCACAAAAGCGCCGGATATTGCTTGGTAAAACTGCCGTAAATCCGGCAGCAGAAAGCAACACAGCCCATTGAAAAAAGCGGCATCTTATGGTATAATTGAGAGAACAAGGAGGGCGAAGTCATGGCAAAGCAGCAAAAAACAAATGCAATGCGGATTCTGGAGCAGAAAAAGCTCCCGCATACCGTCAATTTTTATGAGTGCAGCGAATTCACCGATGCGGTGCAGATCGCGCAGATGCTCGGACAGGACCCTGAGCAGACCTTCAAAACACTGATGTGTACCGGAAAGAGCGGCGGGTACTATGCCTTTGTGATGCAGGGAACCGCCGAAATGGATCTCAAAAAGGCAGCGGCGGCTGCGGGCGAGAAGTCGATCCAGCTCCTGCCGGTCAAGGAGATTCAGTCCGTCACGGGCTATATCCGCGGCGGCTGCACGGCAATCGGCATGAAGAAGGATTATCCGGTCTTTCTCGATGAGACAGCCCTGCTCTATGATGAGATCATCGTGAGCGGCGGCAGGCTCGGCACGCAGATCATGCTCTCGCCGGACGCATTCCTTGCCGCGACAAACGGCAGAACCGCCGACCTGCAAAGCAGCGGCGTCTGAAATACACGGAAACAGAAAGAGGTTTGAAGCCTATGCAGTACCGAAATCCCGTGATCCCCGGATTTTTCCCCGACCCGAGCGTCTGCCGCGCAGGCGATACCTTTTACCTTGTGTGCAGTTCCTTTCAGTATTTCCCCGGCGTGCCGCTCTTTGAGAGCCGCGACCTCATCAACTGGACACAGATCGGGCATGTCCTGACGCGCCCCTCGCAGCTCCCGCTGCAAAATACCGATTCCGTCGGCGGCATCTACGCCCCGACGATCCGGTATCATGACGGGACTTTTTACATGGTTACGACCAATGTCACAAACGGCGGGCATTTCTATGTCAGCACGAAGGATATTCACGGCGAATGGTCAGAGCCGGTCTGGGTCAGTCAGGAGGGCATCGACCCTTCACTGTTCTTCGAGGACGGCAGAGCCTATTTCATGAGCAACGGCAGCGATGCACAGGGAAGCTGCATTTTGCAGTGCGAGATCGACATTGCGGCCGGAAAGCGCATCTCCGAAACAAAGGTGATCTGGCGCGGCACCGGCGGGCGCTTCCTCGAAAGCCCGCATCTCTATCACATCGGGAAATATTACTATCTCATGGCCTCTGAGGGCGGCACCGAATACGGCCACATGGTCGTTTATGCACGCGGGGAATCGCCCTGGGGTCCGTTCACTGCCTATGCGCAGAATCCGGTGCTCACAAACCGCAATCTGGGCGGCTATCTGCTTCAGGGCTGCGGCCACGGCGATCTCGTCGATGATACGGACGGGAACTGGTGGATGCTGCATCTGGGATTCCGGCAGATTCACCGTTGGATGATGTTTCACACGACCGGCCGCGAGGTCTGCCTCGTGCCGGTGACATTCGGCGAAGACGGCTGGTTCACCGCAGGCGAGCAGGGGACGGCAAGGCTTGTCATGCAGACCGGCCGCATCCCGGAATCGGTCACACAGACACAGAAAACGCACTTCACCTTTGCCGATACGGCGCCCTGTCGGGAATGGGTATTCCTGCAAAATCCGCATGCGGAGAACTACAGACTGACTGCGGACTGCTTTGCGCTGCGGGGGACGGATGTGCCGCTGTCTTCCGTTTCGGATTCCCCGACATGGGTCGGCATCCGGCAGACGGAAACGGCATTTTCGCTCTCTGTCAGCCTGCGCATTTCCGCGCAGGAGGCAGGCGTTTCGGCCTATATGACGAACGGACAGCATTACGATCTCTGCGTCAGGCCGGACGGCGCGGGCGGATACTGTCTGCTGCGGCGGGCGCAGCTCGGTTCGCTGGTGCATGAGGCACCGGTCATCCCGCTGCCGGAGCATGCGGAGCAGGTCACGCTGTCCATCACCGGCAGTCCGGTCGAATATCACTTTTCTGCGGCGGTCTGCGGTACGGTGCATGATCTCGGCGCGCTTGAGGCAAAGTATATCTCCACGGAAGCTGCCGGAAATTTCACCGGGGTCATGCTCGCGCTTTATGCGCATGCACCGGACGGAGCCGCAGACTGGGCGGAGTTTTCCGGCTTTTCACTGACGGTTCAGCCCCCGCCGTCCGGGCAGTGCCCGTAACATGAAGTCTGCTTCTCCGGCAAGTTGAAAACTTGTTGAATCTGTTTGAAATCGGAGAAAATTGCCATGCGCGGATTCTGCATAAAAACCGGCATTCCGCTCATCCTATGCTTGGCCTGTATCATCGCGATGCAGGCGGAAAGGATTGGCACGATATGGGATTTTTGCAAAAGAAACGCAGCAAGCTCGCGGCGGCCATGCTGACGGCTGTGATCTGCTGCGCGTCACTGACGGGCTGCGGAGATGATTCCGCAACCGCTGAGCGGCAGGCTGAGCAGCACAGTCAGCAGGCGGCGGAGAGCCGCACCGACACGGGCGTGACCGGCACGAAACCCCGTGACACAACACGCAGGACGGAAACTGTGACCACAAAGCAGGATCTGATCGACCGCGCAGAAAGTGCTGTCGATGACATGCGTGAGGATATCACCAGCCTGGTGCGTGAGGGCACCAGAGAGGTGCATCCGTTTGACTGAACCGGCGGCGGACGGGGCGACAAGTCCTGTCCGCCGTGTTTCTTTGCATCCCCTTCCGTTCGACCTGTTCCGCGCATACACTGCGGTATAATAAAGATTGCCTGTACATACAATAAAGATTCGGGCAATCAAGATCCGGACAAAAGAGAGGAAGAACGGCTATGAAGGATTGGATGAAGCTGAAGGATGATCCGCGTGTGATGCGCGGCATCGGACTGGCAGGCTGCGGGATCTGTTCCTGCCTGCTGAGCGCCGCGAGCTTTAACGGAATTCAGATTCCGCTGAATACGGCGCTTTCTGCGGCACTTTCCCCGACCTGCGGGATCGCAGTGCTGGCGGGGAGCCTGTTTACATATGCGCTGACCGGCACGCTGACAAAGGGGCCGGTGTTTCTCTGTGCGATCGCGCTGACGGCGCTGCTCCGCTGGCTGATCAGCATGCAGCATACGCCCCGTGCGGCGGCGATGCTCGCGGCCTCCGGCACGGCACTCTCGGCGGTCATTTTCAGCATGGCGCGCATCATCGGCGGGCGGGAGCTGATCTTCTGGGGCTTCGGCGCGGCACTTGCAGGACTGTTTGCGGCCTGCATCCGCCTCGCGGCAGAACGCTTTGAGCGCGGGCTGCCCGTCCGGCTGCATGCAGGCGATGCGGCGGCGTTTTCGGTTTGCTTTGTGATCCTCACGGCCGCACTTTGTTCGGTTCGGGTGTTCATGTTCAGCCTCGGGCAGATCTTTTCCGCATTTGTCATCCTGACCGCTGCGAAGCGCTACCGTGCGGGCGGCGGCATGATCTGCGGGACACTTGCGGCATTTGCCCTGCTCATCACCGATGCCGGTGCGGCAGGCTTTGCGGCGGTTCTGCCCGCTGCGGGGCTGGCCGCCGGATTTCTTGCAGGACGGCAGAGCACGCTGCTGTTTCTGGTGATGCAGTTATTTCTCGGGGCGGGAACGGTGCTCAGCGGCAGCGATATTGCAACGGCACGCATCTGGGTCAATGCGGCAATCGGCGGACTGCTGTTTCTGTTCCTGCCCGCGCAGCAGATCGCAGACAGCATCCTGCAATGGAGCGACGGCGATGCCGACCTTGCGGCGCTGACCGGCGCAAGGCTCGATTTTCTTTCGGATGCGATCGCGGGCGTGCGGGGCTCAGCGGAGCAGATCGTCAGCAAGCTCGCAAGGGCGGAGGTGCCGTTCGATGCGGTGCAGCATGTGCGGGACACGGTCTGTGCGAAATGCAGCTATCATGCGGAATGCTGGGAACGGGGCGATGACGAGGTGCGGCGCTGCTTCCGGAAGCTCTCCGAGGCCGGCCTGACCGAGCAGACCGCGGCGCCGTTCCGGTGCCTGAAGCCGGAGCAGGTGACCGCGGAATTCATCCGCGCAAAAAAACAGACCGCCGCTGCAAAGGCCTTCGCGGCGCGGCTGCGCGATACACAAACCCTGCTGTTCTCACAAATGAAGATCACGGAGGCACTGCTGCACTGCGCCGGCCGTCAGACCCGCCGAACCTATCACCGCGAGCTGACGCGCTATGTTTCCGATGTGCTGGGGCGGGTGCAGATCCCGCTGCTGGCCGCGGCAGTCTCCGAGACGGAAAACGGCAGGCTGCTCATTGAGCTGTACATGCCGCAGAGTGCCGAGCCCGATCCGGAGCTGATCGCGGAGCTGCTGCATGAAGCATTGCAGCGGCCGCTCGAATGCTGCGGGACGGAGGCGGCGGGCAGCGGAAAACGGCTGCTGCTCCAGAGTACCGGCGGCTTTTCCGTGACAACGGCTGCGGCACAGTGTGCAGTACATGACGACGAGCCCTGCGGCGACTGCTGGGACACCTTCTCCGACCAGAGCGGTGCGGTCTATCTGGCGATCTCGGACGGTATGGGGACGGGGAAGAATGCGGCGCTGGATGCGCGGATCGTGCTGAGCAATTTCCGGCAGCTTGTGCAGTCCGGGATGGACTGCCGGGCGGCTGCGGATATGGTGAATGCGATCATGCTGACAAAATCGGGGGACGAGCGCTTTGCGACGCTGGATGTAGCAAGGATCAGCACGGACTCCGCTTCTGTGACGCTGTACAAGTACGGTGCCGGGCCGACATTCGTGCGGCAGGGGGAGATCGTGACGGTTTGTCAGGCAGCGAACGGCCCGATCGGGATTCTGCCGAAAACCGAGCCGTATACGGTGAATTTGCAGCTTTCCCGCGGCGACCTGCTGTTCCTGATGACCGACGGCATGGATGAATCGGTGTTCCCGTTTATCCGGCAGCGGCTGCGGCAGGGCGGCGATTTGCAGGAGCTTGTGCATACGCTCTGCGGACGGGCGCCGCGCGGTGCGAACGGAATGCCCTCGGATGATGTAACGGTTCTGGCGGCTGCCCTCTCCGGCACTGTGATTGATTCCTAGGAAGATACTGATTAAAGTGCCTCCGGCGGATTTTTAATGGGGACTCCCCGCGCTGCGCTGTGTCGAGTTTGCTGCGCAAACATCGAATCCTGCCCCCCTGCTTTCAGTTGCAATAGAAA
>CAMNJD010000487.1 GCA_946540705.1 uncultured Ruminococcus sp.
CTTTTTGAAAAAAGCTCGACCAAAAACTTTGGTTGACATCGCCGGAAGCGTATTAAAAAATTCCCGGTCGGCCACTCCGTATTTCACACTCCCATTGCGCTTTTCGTAATATTATGCTATAATATTGATGTCCCAACTGTCTCCTGAAGATATCTGCTTGTCTTTTTGCCGTGATACTGCGTCAGAGATCCTTGCCTTGTCTCACGGCAATCATCCTGCGCATCTATTCTTCAGGATTGAATTGGTACATCAATAGAATTGGTTTATGCGGCCCGAAGCCGGAAGCATTGACCGTCTGCTTATGATGACAGAAAGGATGAAAAAGATGAAGCTTCGGAAAACACTTGCACTGCTTTCTGCGGTACTGATGTCCGCAGGCATGCTGAGCGCATGCAGCGACGGAAAGCCTCTTCCAAATCCGAAAGACCTTTCCTCCGCACCGACACAATCCTCAGACGAAAAAACAGAAAACGATCACACCGACGATTCCGGAAACAGCGGCACGGCCGGCAATATCGTCTATGACGATGACCGCACGGCTGACACTGACCGCGGAACACTGATCCGAAAATCACCGGCTCAGGGCTATACCAGGGCTGCCGGCGGCCGGGGTGCCGCTGCATCCGAATGGAACAGCCTGAAGACGCAGCAGCAGAAAAAACTGACCCTCATGGTCTATATGGTCGGCTCAAACCTCGAAAGTGAAGGCGGTGCCGCTTCGGATGACCTGATCGAAATGCTCGACGCCGGCATCGGGAACCCCGACGTCAACCTGATCGTTTACTGCGGCGGCGCAAATTCCTGGTTTGTGAATTTGCAGGCAAATACGAACAATTATCTGGTCTACCGTCCCGACGAGCAGAACTTCGAGGTCTTTGCCGATACCAAGAAAAATATGGGCGAGGCAGAGACATTCTCCGCATTCATGAACGAGGTGACAGAGAAGTTTCCCGCCGAGCATTACGGCATGATCTGCTGGAATCACGGCAGCGGGCCGCTCGGATTCGGCAATGATGAGACTTACCCCGATCCGGAAGGGCTGCTGCCTTCGGATTCACTGTCGCTCACAGAGATGAAGGCCGCACTGCAATCCACACCGTTCCGGCAGCAGAAGCTCGATTTTATCGGGTTTGATGCCTGTCTGATGTCCTCGCTGGAGGTCACGGAGGTCTGGAAGGATTACGCCGATCTGATGATTGCTTCGACCGATCTCGAGCCGGGCTGCGGCTGGGATTACACATTCCTCGAAACACTGAATTCCACGCTTGACCCGCAGGCTATCGCCGAAAGCGCGATCAATCATTATGCGGATTTCATCCGGGCGCAGCGCTCGGTGCGTTTTGATCCGGACTATTCGCTGTTTTCGATCGACCTCTCAAAAGCCGATGAGCTGCTCAGCCGCAGTGAAGATCTCTTTGCAGCAATGGAAAAGGCATTCAGCAAGGGAAATGCCAGACAGATCATCACAAGCCGCAAGCATGCGCATGTCTACGGCGGCAGCCGCGATTCCGCTTCCTCCACGGACATGGATATCACCGACTTCGGCGAATTCGCAAAGGAGCTCTCAAAATCGCTCCCGGACGAGACAAAGGCGCTCGGCCGGACAATTCAGAGCATGATCACCTACGGCAGAACGAACATCAAGGGCTGCCGCGGCATTACGGTCTATTTCCCCGATAACGAGTCTGTGCTGTATGATCTCTGGGGCAGGGATTTCATCCGGCAGAATGATTATGCGCCAAATTACGTGCGTTTCATGAGCAGGTTTTCGGAGCGCTGGGGCGGCACTGCCTCGCGTGCATTCGACAGCTTTACACAGGAAAAGCCCGAGCAGCCCTCTCAGGGCAGTGATCCGGACTCGATCTATACCAGCTATCAGCTTACCGAGGAACAGCTCGAGGATTTCTCCGATGCGTATTATACGGTGCTTCGTAAGATACCGAAGGAGAGCCAGGTCGGAGTCGACCGGGAAGAGGCAACGCATTTCCTGACGGTCGTCGAGCAGATTCCGCTCTATCCGGATGAAAACGGCGTCCTGAAGCTGAATCTGAACCCGGATGTCATCTTAGTCGATACCGGTTCTCATGAGGCGACGCGGGATATGCTGCCGGTTCCGTTCGATTATATCGGCGTAAACGGAGACAATACGCAGTATCAGAGCACGGTCACCGCTGTCGGTACGGACATGCACCACTTCCCGTTCCACCAGAATGTAAAGTTTGTCAAGGTCGATCTCAAGGCCAGAAAAGACAGCAATGCTGCGCAGATCATGGAAATCAGCGTGCAGCCGAGTGTCAACTCAGACGGCGTAACGGAGGGCGGCACAGGCCTCGTGCTTTCCGGCAAATCTACACTGAGCGGTGAAGATCAGCATTTGTTCTATTTTCATGTACATCCTTCCGAGATCAAGGATTCTGAGATTGCAGACAGCACAACACCGTATACCGAGATGATCGACACTGACAGCTCATATTTCTCTATGTGCGAATTTGAGGACGGCTTCGGCTTTATGCAGGCAAAGCTGTCAGATGTCTATATCCCGGACACCTATTATTATCAGATCATCATTAACGACCGTGCCGGAAAGCCGCATGCACAGCCGATCTCTGAGATCAGCATGAAAACGGAGTATGACGGCATATCGGCCGCGACAGACAAGGGTGAATTGCAGTTCGCAGTCTTTGACGATCATGCAGAGCTCACTTCTTATGCCGGTGAGGATACCGAGATCGTCATTCCGGACAAAGCAGACGGCAAGCCCGTTACCGTCATTAACGATCATGCATTCGCAAGCAGCAAGACCCTGACCTCTGTCACGGTTCCGGATTCCGTTGCGTCGATCAGATATTCCGCGTTTTCGGGCTGCTCGGCACTGACCTCCGTTTCTCTCCCGGAATCGCTGAAGGAAATCGGAAGCGATGCATTCTCATACACCGCTCTGGAAGAACTGAAGCTACCCGAAAGCCTCGAGGAGATCGGCAACTATACATTCAGCAACGCGGATCTGACGGCACTCCGTATCGGCAAAAATGTCCGAACGATCGGTGTCGGCGCATTTGCAAATATGAAGAAGATGAAAACACTGACCGTTGACGCGCAGAACAGCGTATATACGGTGAAGGACAATGTTCTGTTCTCCAAGGACGGAAAAACGCTGATCGCCTGTGTCGGCATGTTCCGCGAATCGTATACCGTCCCGGAGGGTGTTGAGGTCATTGCCGCCAGCGCCTTTGAGGGCTGCGGCTCTGTGCCGATGAACGACCTCTACGAAATTGACGAAAAAGACTGGTCATATCCGGACGAGGATGGCTTCTGGCATTTTGCCGGCCTGAAAGAGATCAAATTCCCGAAATCCTTAAAGCGCATTGAAGCCTCTGCATTCTATAGCTGCATCGGCATTCAGAAGCTGGAATTCCCGGAAAATCTGGAATACATCGGTCCTGCTGCATTTGCCAGCACGATGAACTATGTTTCCCGCCCTGAAATGGAAATCCGCATCCCGGCCAAGCTGACGCACATCGCATATCACGCCTTTGCAGGCTATCAGGATGTCTCATTCACCGTTGACCCGAAGAATCCGGTTTATGCGGCCAAGAACGGCAAGCTGACCAACCTGAGCGGAGACAGCGAGATCTGCGTTCAATATTCCGGTGACGAAGGGATCCTTGTAAAAAAGAAGGATGAAACCTGATTCACTCTCCCCCGCGTTCTGCCACACATAAAACCCCCGCCCCTGCACAGGTTCTGTACAGGGGCGGGGTTCGTTTTGCTCTTGCGGAAATTACCGCAGCTTTTCGTATTCATGCTTTTTCGGACGGTCCATCAGCGAATGAACCGCCTGTTTGACGTCTGCTTCTTCATACAGCACCCGATAGAGCGCCTCGGTGATCGGCATTTCTACGTCATAGCGCTTTGCAAGGCCATAGGCGGCGCGGCAGCAGTAGTAGCCCTCGACCGTTCCGACCTGCGCGACGGCATCTGCCGGACGCATGCCCTGCCCGATGAGAATGCCTGCGCGGCGGTTCCGCGAGTGCATCGAGGTGCAGGTCACGATCAGGTCGCCCAGTCCTGTCAGTCCCGCAAAGGTATTGGTGCGGGAGCCCAGCGCCTGCCCGAGCCGTTCGATCTCATGGAGGCCTCTGGTCATCAGCGCGGCCTTTGTGTTGTCGCCGTAGCCCAGACCGTCAGAGATTCCCGCGCAGAGCGCGATGACGTTTTTCAGCGCGCCGCCGAGCTCACAGCCGGTGATATCGTCATTGATGTAGACACGGAATGTGCCCGAAGTGAACCACTCCTGCACTAAATATGCCGCAGTTGCGCTGGCCGAAGCTGCAACGACCGTTGTCGGAATATTTCTGCCGACCTCCTCTGCGTGCGAGGGCCCCGTCAGCACGACATATGTCCCCTGCGGGAGCTCCTCCGCAAAAACCGTGCTCATGAGCTTATAGGAATCCTCCTCGATGCCCTTGCCTGCATTGAGCACGATCGCACCCTCCTTCAGATACGGCGCGACCTTCTGACAGGTGCTCCGGACAAACGCCGAGGGGATCGCAAAGAGCACCAGATCGCTGTCTGAGACAACCGAAAGATCGGTCGTGAGGGCAATGCCGTTCGGGATCCTGACGCCGGGGAGCTTTTCCTTCTGCTCACCGTCGCGGCGCATTGCCTCGATCTCCTCCGGAAGCGCGCTCCAAAGCGTGATCTCATGCTGCTGTGTGGTGTAAAGCATCACAGCAAGTGCGGTGCCGAAGCCGCCGCCGAGAACTGTTATTTTTGCCATGTTCATTCCTCCTGTAGTTACGGTGCAGGCAGCCGGTCTGATATCCGGGAGCGGCGTCTGCTCAGAGCTTAAAGCATTTTCGGATATCCTTCAGGCTGCCGATGACCAGAATGTCGTCGGCGCTGTGCAGCGCGGTGTCGGCCATGGGAATCGTGAGCTGATCGTCCCGCCGGATTGCGATGATATTGAGCTGATACTTCCGCCGGATGTCCAGTGACGCGAGCGTTTTCCCGTCCCAGTCCTTCGGCACGCTGATCTCATAGATCGAGACATTCTTGTCCATCTGGATATAGTCGAGGATGCTGTCGGAGGCGGCTTTGGTCGCGAGGCGGATCGCCGTCTGCTTTTCCGGATAGACAGTCTCGTCAGCGCCGTTGCGCAGCAGAAATTTCTCCTGCACATCGTTCTGTGCGCGGGCAATGACCTGCTTTGCGCCGAGCTCCTTCAGCAGAGCGGTCGTTTCGAGCGAATTCTGGA
Organism: uncultured Ruminococcus sp.; assembly: GCA_946540705.1. Taxonomy (GTDB): domain Bacteria; phylum Bacillota; class Clostridia; order Oscillospirales; family Ruminococcaceae; genus Firm-04. The sequence goes on from CAMNJD010000487.1 coordinate 5,258, forward strand.
AATTTCCGCTGATCGTCACGATGCAGACATCGTAATCCGGGATGCCGAGCGACTCCATGAATTCGGCGTTGGTGCTGTCGCCGATCTGCGCGTTCGTGACCAGCGGCAGAATCGCGTTGATGCGGTTTTCATCGAGGTCAACTGCCATGACCTCACAGTTCATTTTGCTCATGCGCTTTGCGATGTGCGTGCCGAACTGCCCCACACCGATAATCAGTGCTGATTTCATCTGGGATCTCCTTTCTTATCCGACGGTGACTTTTTCAAGCGGCAGCTTGGAGGGCGTATTGCCCGAGGCGATTGCCGCATAGATCAGCGTCAGTCCGCCGACTCTGCCCGCAAACATCAGGCACATCAGTATGATATGCGAGGTCAGCGAGAGGCTTGTTGTGATGCCGAGGGTCAGACCGGCCGTTCCGAGCGCGGAGCCTGTCTCAAAGAGGCAGGTGATCAGCGGCAGCGATTCGATCATACTGATCGCGATGCCGGTGCTCAGGAACAAAACCACGTACATAAACAGGATCGCACCTGCGCTGCGGACGGCCTCCTCGGGGATGCGCCGCCGGAAGCACTGCACATCATTTCTACGGCGGAACACGCTCAGTGCCGCAAGCAGCAGCACCGCAACGGTCGAGGTCTTCATACCGCCCGCCGTAGAGCCCGAACAGCCGCCGATCAGCATGAGCACGGTCATGACCGACTGGCCGGATTCGTGCATCTGCGAAAGATCTGCGGAGTTGAAGCCCGCAGTCCGCGCCGTGACAGACTGGAACAGTGCGTGCATAATGCGCTCAGCCGCCGGTTCATCCTGATACTCCGTGAAGAAGAAGAGCAGCGCCGGCAGGAAGATCAGAATGCCGGTCGCCGTCAGGACGATCTTGCTCTGAAGCCGGTATTTTTTGAAATGATGCTTGTGCTCGGCGATATCGTCCCATGTGAGGAAGCCGATGCCGCCGATGATGATGAGCAGCATGATGACCGTGCTCACATAGACATTTCCGCCGTAGGAGGTCAGAGAGGAGAACTTCTCCCGCACGCCCATCAGGTCAAATCCGGCATTGCAGAACGCCGAGACCGAATGAAACAGCGCATACCAGAGTCCTTTGGCGATACCGAAATCCCGGCAGAACACCGGGCAGAGCAGCGCCGCACCGGTCAGCTCGATGGCTGCGGAGGTGCGCAGGATGAATTTCGTGAGATGCAGAATGCCGCCGACCTGCGGTGCGGAGATCGAATCCTGCATGATGCTGCGCTGCCACAGGCCAACCTTTTTGCCCGAGAGCCGTGTGATTGCAAGACCGATCGTGATAACGCCCATGCCGCCGATCTGGATGAGGCCGAGGATCACGGCCTGTCCGAACAGCGACCAGTGTGTTGCGGTATCCTGCACGATCAGGCCGGTCACGCAGGTCGCGGAGACAGCGGTAAAGAGCGTATCGGAAAACGGTGTGACGGTGCGGCTGCGGGATGAAACCGGCAGCATGAGAATGAGCGCACCGCACAGGATCAGCAGAAAAAATCCGGTGATAATGACGCGGAATGAATGCCGGCTCTGCGAAACCGGTTTGCGTTTTTGTTTGCTCATAGCACTCCTATTCCGCCTGCGTCAGCATGGCCTCCAGCAGCTCCGCGGCATCCGTGACGCAGCCGCGGCAGGCGCGCAGGACTTTGCCGGTCAGGGCGCCCTTCAGCTCGCGGCACATCACCGAACGGTTCTTTTCGCGGAACTGCGCCTCAAATTCAGCGATGCGCGGGTCATCCTGCCCGAAGCGGTTTGCCAGAACAGCCTCCGCAGCCAGCACCGCGCCGCATTTGCCCATTCTGCCGCCGGCCATCGGTGCAGCCGCAGCAGAGGCCGCCTGCGGGGTCATCCCCGCATCCGCACAAAATGCATTCAGCACAGCCGCAGAGCAGCTCATGAACTGCTTGTGGTTTTCGATCGCTTGCTCAGTCTTGGTCATGATACATCCTCCGTCCGGGGATTATTCGGCGAACAGCGGTGTTGAGAAATACCGCTCTGCCGTATCGGGCAGGATCGTCACAACGGTCTTGCCCTCGCCGAGCTTTTCCGCGAGCTTCAGTGCCGCAGCGACATTCGTACCGCTGGAAATGCCGCACATGATGCCCTCCATCGAGGCGAGCTGCTTGGCAGTATTGATCGCGTCCTCGTCGGTGACGATGTGGATATGGTCATAGATATGCTGATTGAGGATCGGCGGGATCACGCCGTCGCCGATGCCCATTTGCAGGTGTGTGCCGACGGTGCCGCCGGCGAGAATCGCCGCATGCTCAGGCTCGACCGCCCAGATCTCCATATCCGGGTACTGCGATTTGAGTGTTTCGCCGATGCCGGTGATCGTGCCGCCGGTGCCGATGCCGGAGCAGAAGCCGTCGATCCTGCACGCAGTCTGTTCGAGGATCTCGAGCGCGGTGTAATACTTATGCGCATAGATGTTGTTGACGTTCTCGAACTGCTGCGGCACAAAGACGCGGGGGTCTTTTTTCGCCATATCGAGCGCGGTATCGAGGCAGGTCTGGATGCACTTGCCGATATCGCCGGCATCGTGGATGAGAATGACCTCGGCACCGTAATGCTTCACGAGCTTGCGGCGCTCCTCACTGACGGAATCCGGCATGACGATGACCGTCCGGTAGCCGCGGACGGCGCCGACGAGCGCAAGACCGATGCCCTGATTGCCGCTGGTAGGCTCAACGATGATCGTATCTGGGCGGATGCGGCCTTCCTTTTCGGCCTGCCGGATCATATTATAGGCGGTGCGTGTTTTGATCGAACCGCCGGCGTTGAGGCCCTCAAATTTCACGAGGATCTCGGCATTTCCGGGTTTGTTCATGCGGTTGAGGCGGATCATCGGGGTATGCCCGATCGCGTCCAGGATTGAATTGCAGATCATAAATAAAGCTCCGATCATTTGTTTTTTGCAAACTGCCTTATCCATTATATCACAATATCCCGAAAAGTGCAATGGGGAGCAGCGAGAAAAAAGTTTCCGAATGAATAAATGGGTGCAAAATCGGAGCCGGGCACTGCCCGGTTATTCACATTGAGCAAGTCCCCCGCCGCCGCGGTCAGCGCCGTTTCCCCTCCTCCGGGAACCGTGAGCGCAAATGCACCTTTCGCAGCGCGCGGATTTCAAAAAAAAAGCCGCAGGCAGCTCGCATGCCCGCGGCAACAACATATGATCGAAACGTTCTGTCTGTTTCCCGAACCTTCACCGGCGGCTGCACGCAGTGCGGGTCAGATATCACATCACCTCTGCGGCGTGTGAGCACGCATGCTGCCGGCCGGGCAGTTCCGGAAAACGGTCAGCCCCGGTGCAGCGACGTTCCCGTTTCGGATGTATTCAGTATAGCACAAAATCTGCCGAAAAAACGGGTTTTGGTATGAAATGTATCATTTTTGGGTATGAACGGCACGCCGCATGCCGCGGGAGTGGCTGAATCGAGGAGTTATAGATGGATTTGCATTTTGCATTTTTGTATTCAGCAGTGCAAAAGATCGGTGAATGGGGGAAGACACCCCCTTCGGGGTTTCTTCCCCCAAGC
>CAMNJD010000488.1 GCA_946540705.1 uncultured Ruminococcus sp.
CGACCGACACGACGACGACCGTGTCTACGACCACCTCGACTGACACGACGACCACGATCTCTACGACCACCTCGACTGATACGACGACCACGATCTCTACGACCACTTCGACTGACACGACGACGACCGACACCACGACGACAGTGTCTACAACTACCTCGACTGATACGACGACCACGATCTCTACGACCACTTCGACCGATACGACCACGACCGGCACCACGACTTCTGTCTCGACGAATGTTGTTACAACATACTACATCGAGACAACTCCGCCGACCCGTGTCAACTACTGGTCGCATGATGACCGTACCTTCAAGGAGAGCGGCGGTCTGAAGGGCATGACAGCAACGCTCTATGTCGAGAAGTACTACACTGACGCTCAGGGTAAGGTCGCTGCTGAGCCGTTCGAGAGAAAAGATCTTGTGATCACCGCGTATACAAATCCGGATGAGTCTGAGGATTCCCCGATCGAGATTTGGAACAAGGAGATCAACGCAGCACTCGGTAAGACCGATTGGACTTACGAAGAGGCACAGGGCGTGAAGCATTCCAACAAGTACAGCCTGACCGCTTATTACACATATGACGAGTCGATCAATGATCCGGACTTCGACATCAATAACGGTCAGCCGCTCCCGATCGTCACATTCCCGATCTACATCGGCGTCAAGGGTGACTACAACCTTGATAACTATGTTGACGCAAAGGATGCCCAGCTTACGCTGAAGTATTATGTTGACAAGCTGGCACTGAAGACTCCGTCTTTGAATGCAGATCCTGAGCTTGACGGTGAGGACGGTCTGGTATTCTTCCTGATCGACGTTGCATACCGTACAGGTAAGACCGCCGATTCTCCGCTTGCGGATCCGAAGACGGTTGATGCCAAGGATGCACAGCTCATCCTGAAGTACTATGTCGATAAACTCGCGTTGAAGAACAAGACCTGGACAGATGAGGTCGGCTATGACTACCTCGATTACTTCTACGGCGACGTGATCCAGTGATTCAAAAACGGGCAGGGTAACAACTGCCCTGCCCGTTTTTAAGAAACAATGCATGGCATTGAATAGATAAAGGAGTGTTTCCAATGAGAACTTTGAAAAGGGTGGCAGCAATCGTTTGCAGTGCCACGGTCCTGGCTGCGGTGAGCGTTACGGCGTTTATTGCAAATGCACAGGAAACTGTCCCGATGAAAGACCGAACCTCTGAGCTGACTGCCGGAAAGGCCAACATCGTTGCCGATCAGGTCTATGCTCAGCCGGGCGAAAAGATCAGTTATTCGCTCTATGTGACGAATAACACCGGATTTGCAATTTCCGGCCTCGCGCTCTACTATGATTCGCGTCTGGATGCAGTGCAGAATGACGAACTGACTGAGATTGACCCGGTTTTTGATACGGGCGAAATAACTGCACTCAAAGGTGGACAGAATCTTTATCAGTTCGCCAGCCTGAATGAGACTGTCAGCGTTGTTTCTGCCGGTACGATCGGTAATTCTAACGCAACGACAGAGGAAGGCAAGTATATCACCTTCTATTTCAATGTGCCGAGCGATGCAAAGCCGGGCGATATTTTCCCGATGGATGTTCAGATCACCCGCTGGCTGGATTATGAGTACACTTCTTTGTCTTATGTTGACGTAGACGGCTGGGTCAAGATTCCGGATGAAACCGAAACGGAGAGCACAACGTCCTCATCGACGACTTCGTCCACGACGACATCCAGCACGACCACATCCAGCACAACTACCTCCAGCACAACGACCTCCAGCACCACGACATCGTCCACGACCACGTCTGATACCACGACCTCGTCCACCACGACGTCTGATACCACGACCTCGTCCACCACGACGTCTGATACCACGACTTCGTCCACCACGACGTCTGATACCACGACATCGTCCACGACCACGTCTGATACCACGACATCGTCCACCACGACGTCTGATACCACGACTTCGTCTACGACCACGTCCGATACGACGACTTCGTCTGATACCACCAGCACTTCGACTGAGTCTACGACTTCGACATCGGAATCCACAGACACCAAACCGAATGAGACTTCCGATAATGATCGCAATACAACGCTTTCTACCCCGAAGAACACGGGCGCAAATCCCGATAAGGTTCCGGGCACCACGAAGGCAACCGGCGCAAAGACCGGTGATGCAGGTATCGGCGCGGCAGTCGCAGCACTGCTGGTCGCAGTTGGCGCAGCAACTGTTTCCGCTGTAAAGCGCAAGGATCACTGATTCGCAAAACTGAATGAAGCAAAACGGAGAGGCTGATGTCTCTCCGTTTTCTTATGCACGAATGATAAAAAGGGCTTGTGTTTTTTTTCGCGCTGTGGTATAATAAAGACAGTAACTATATCTGGAGGCAAATATGGCATCTATTTGGAATCATCGCATTAGTCTTTCTCTTTTTGGCGAGGCGGAGGGGCCGGCGATCGGCGTTGTCCTCGACAATCTTCCGCCCGGCGAATATGTTGATATTGAAGACCTGGCGCGCTTTATGACCAGACGCACGCGCTCTCTGTTTCTTCCGGACGATCCGAACCACCGGCGCGAGCAGCTCGATTTTCCGCAGGTGCTTTCCGGCCTCATCAATAACCGCACGACCGGCTCTCCGCTCTGTGCATTTCTGAATAATCCCCGCGGGATGCAGCCGCTGGACTATCAGGATTTGTCTCATCTTGCGCGTCCCGGTGCGGCGGATTATACCGGCGCGATGCGGTATCGCGGGTTTGCGGATGTCCGCAGCGGCGGTCACCTCTCTGAGCGCATGACCATTCCGCTCTGCTTTGCCGGCGCGGTCTGCCAGCAGATGCTCGAACGCCGCGGAATCTATGTCGGCGCACAGATCACCTCCGTCCATAACATCAAGGACAAGCCGCTCTCTCAGACCAATGTCACCAAAGAGGAGCTGCTGACGATCCGGAACCGCCGGTTCCCGGTCAATGATCCGGCTAAAGGCAAAAAAATGCTCGCGGATATCCAGAATGCGATGGCCGGCGGCGAAACGCTCGGCGGAACGATCGCATGCTATGCGGTGAATGTTCCTGCCGGCATCGGTTCACCGATCTTCGAGGGACTTGAAAACTCAATCGCACAGCTCGTCTTCGGCGTACCGGGCGTGCGCGGACTGGAATTCGGCGCCGGATTCGAGACCGCGAAGATGACCGGAAGCCAGTGCAATGACCCGTTTTATGTCGATGACCGCGGTCATGTCCGCACGCAGACGAATCACCACGGCGGAATTCTCGGCGGTATCTCGTCCGGCATGCCGATCTGCTTCCGCGTCGCGATCAAGCCGACCGCTTCGATCGGCAAGCCGCAGGAAACGGTTGACTATTCTTCGATGACCAATGAAGTGCTCCAGAGCTCGGAAGCCTCGCACCCGTGCCTTGTGCCGGAGGCGGTTCCGTGCATTGAAGCTGCGATGAGCATTGCGCTTGTGTCGCATATGCTGGACTATCCGAATTTCGTCTGATCTGCCTTGGAAGGGGGTGCGCAGATGTCAGAGGACATGCTGCCGGAGGAAAAGCTGAGCGGTCAGCTTGCGTTTTTCCCGGAAATGGAATCCGACGAACCCGCACCGCTCCTGGAAAATATGCACCCGATCCCGCCGCCGGTTCCCGAGCAGCTCGATCATTGGCATATCTGCATTCTGCTGAGCGATATCCTGCTGCGGTTCGACGGCGTTCTGCCGGAGGACTGGCTCTATGATATCGCGGTGACATCGGGGCATTTCAGTTATTTTGTATACATGGACGCGCTGGGCGCGCTGATTGAGCAGCAGGCCGTGACGCGATGTCAGCGGGACGGAACAGACTGTCTCGCGCTGACCCGAACCGGTACCGCGATCGTAAAGGATGCGCGGCTGTATGTCCCGAAATACTTTCGGGACACGGTGCATCTGACGGCGCTTCGATATGTGGCGCGGCAGAATGCGCTGCGTGACCTGAAGATTGATCTTCAGCCGGACGGGCGCGAGTGGGCACTCAGCTTTGCCTGCTATGACGGGGAACGCGAGATGATGAGCCTGCGGTTTCATGCGCCGACAAAGGAGAATGCGGAGCTGCTCAGTGAGCGGATCCTGCGAAATCCGGCGCGGTTTTTCGGCAAGCTGCTCGACCTTGCTCTGACCAATGAAGAGGAGCAGTATGATTTATCCGATAACTGACGGACACAGGCGGCCCGCCTCCACTTGAATCAGTCAACAAAATCCGCGGCTGTGCAGCACTGTTTTTCGTGAGTGGCACACCATTTTTCAGCAATCCCATTGCATTTTCCGATAGAATATGCTATAATAAAATATGTCTGAATCCCGAATACAGAAGAAAGGCGAATGAACATGAAAAAAACCAATCAGTTCCGGCTTCGCGCAGCCGCAGTGACCGGCAGCGTCCTGAGCGCATGCTCTGCACTGGCAATGACCGCGTTTGCGGATGAGGCTGCGTCATCATCCTCGTCAGAAACATCGCAGTCCGGCTCTCCGGTAATGGCGCTGCTGTTTCAGCTTGCCCCGTTTGTCATTGCCCTTGTGCTGCTTTATCTCATCATGCTGCGGCCGCAGCAGAAGCGTGAGAAGCAGGCACAGGCGATGCGCGAGAATGTGCGCATCGGTGATGAGGTCTGCACAGCCGGCGGCATTGTCGGCATCGTGCTGAAGGTCAATGATGACTCTGTCGTGCTGGAAACCGGCGGCGAACGCAATAAGATCCGCGTGAAAAAGTGGGCGATCCACGAAAACATCACACAGATGGAGGAGCAGCAGGCTGCTGACCGCGAGCGCAAGGCCGCCCGGAAGAACGGCATTGCCGCGGCCCCCGCTGATGATGCCCCGAAGAAAAAGAAGAAGTCCGATGACTGACAGAAAGCCCGCATGTCTGAACGTGCGGGCTTTCGTTATCCGGAAGGAAAATTATATGGAATCTAACAAAATGCGGCATCTGCTCTGTCTCTGCGGGGCAGCGCTGCTGCTGATGACGCTCGGGTCAATGACCTCGTTTCTGTTCCCGCTGCACACCGGCGTCGATCAGAACTGCTTTCTGACGGTTGCGCGGGCGTGGCTGAGCGGGCGTCTGCCTTACCGCGACATTTTTGAGCAGAAGGGGCCGCTGCTTTACCTGCTGCATATTCCTGCGGCGGCGTTTCCGCAGACGCGGTTTCTCGGCGTATATCTGGTGCAGGCAGCGGCATGGGTGCTGCTGCTGTGCGGCATAGAGCGGCTGGCGGGCATTCTGCGTCCGGCATATTCCCTGCGGACGCGCTATGCCGTAGCTGTCTGGAGCGCGCTGGCCATTGTGACGGCGCGGTGCTACAGCCGGGGCGACAATGCGGAGGAATTCTGTCTTGTGCCGGTCATGTTTGCGCTTTGTGACCTGATGCAGACTGTGAAATCGGAGGAGATCACATTTTCCCGGGGGCTGCTGCTGCGGAACGGGATCTTTGCGGGACTGGTGCTCTGGATCAAGTTTTCGATGCTCGGTTTTTTCATCGGCTGGTGTCTGGTGATCGGTGTGCTGCTCTGGCGCGGACACGGCTTCCTCACGGCGCTGCGGGCTGGGCTGTGGTTCCTGCTCGGCATGGCGCTCACGGCGCTTCCCTGGGTCATTTATTTCGGTGCAAATCATGCGCTGCACGACCTCATTGACGTCTATTTCATATCGAACGCGACGCTTTACCCGCGCAGGATCACACTGCTCGACCGCTTCCTCGATTTCTTCCGCAGTGACCTCTATAAGAATCCGGTCATGGTGCCGCTGATCCTTTCCGGTGCGTGGCTCAGCATGAAAGGCACGAAGCTGCGTGAAAAATCGGCCGTCTGGGTCACGATGATCCTGCTGTATGTGTTCGTGTTCATCGGCGGGGTGCGGTATCGGTATTACCTGCTGATTCTCGGCGCATTTGTGCCGTTCGGCGTGATTGCACTGTGCGATCTGCTTCGCAGAGCCGTATTTACCCGGCATCAGGCCGCATGGACGGCGGCGCGCATCTGCGCATATGCGGCGATTCTGCTGCTGACCGGCAACTGCCTGTATTTCATCGGCAAGCCGCGCAGCTACTATCCGCAGGAGCAGTTTGCCGCGTATATGGAGCCGGGCTCAATACTGCTGAACTATGGCTTTCTCGACGGCGGATTCTTCCTTGTGAGCGGCACAGAGCTGCCCGACAGCCGGTATTTCTGCAAGGTGAATATTTACCGCGAGCAGCTTCCGGAGATGTACGAGGAGCAGGAGCGCATCATAGACGAATGCGCGGCGGACTATGCAGTCATCCGGAAAGAGGACGGGGAGTCATGGGATGAAAGGTATGATTATGCGCCGTTTTATGAGAATTACGTGAAGATCGCCGAAGCACGGGAATCCTATGACGGCTACTGCTATGCGCTCTATCGGCTCCGGCACCCGCGGGGAGTGGATGAATCAGGGAGTTAAAGATATGGGTTTGTATTTGTGTTTTGCATTTAGCGGTGCAAAAGATCGGTGAATGGGGGAAGACACCCCCTTCGGGGTTTCTTCCCCCAAGCCCCCTTTTT
>CAMNJD010000489.1 GCA_946540705.1 uncultured Ruminococcus sp.
CGCTCCGGTGTCATCAGAATGCCACTTTGTCCGCGCAAGCTCTGTGCCTGTCTCGTCATAGAGGATCACGGTAAAATCGCCCTGTGTGTGCGGCGGTGTTGTGAAATGAAACGCAAAGCTCTCTGCGGCAACGGTCAGGAAGACCGTGCTGCCGGACTGACATTTGCTGCCGCCGGCGGGCGCCTGAGAGAGCACCTGTCCGAGCGGGATGCTGTCGTTCACGGACGGGAGCTCTGTCTCGATCTGCGGGGTCAGACCGCGCGCTGTGATGCGCTGAACGGCCTCCTCCCAGTCCAGACCGGCGACATCCGGCATCTCCGTCTGCGGGCGCACATCGGGCAGTCTGACTGCATCGCGGAATGCCGTCATATCACGCAGCAGATAGGAGGAAAGCTCCCAGGAGCGGCTCTTTTCTTCGAGCCGGATGACCGCGACGGTCAGGGAGGCTTTGTCCGGGGACTGAAGCGTCAGCAGCTTTTCCGTTCCGGCGTAGATGCCGTCGGGCTCGGCCTTGATGACCAGCGGCTCGCCGGATGCATAGACCGCAGAAAAAACATCGGCCAATGCGGCGGTCTCTGCGGCGGTCACATTGCCGTTTTCGTCCTTCTCACAGCGCACCAGCGTCAGATCTCTGCCGTCGATGCGGCAGATCAGCAGGTCGTGATCGGCTGCCGGCAGATAGGCTGCGAACACGCCGGAAGCGTCCGGCACATGCAGCGCAGTCTCCTGCGGGATCACGCCGTACTGCGGCAGATAATCCTCAAGAAATGCATAGAAAGCGTCATGGCTGACATCGCCCGTGAGGGAGGATGCCGGCTCATTTTTTTTGTTTGCCGCATAGCGTGCGGCGGCAGCGATGCCGATTGCCGCAAGCAGCAGCAGCACCGCAGCGAATAGAACCACCCGTTTGCTGAACAGCAGTGATCTGACCCGCTGAAACACGGAGATCTTTGCTTCTGTTTCAGTTGACTTTCCGATCATTTTGCAGTCTACTCCTTTTTCATCATGGTTCCTTCGCACGTTTGGTCTGATTGTTACACGGTTTCTTTCTGTTCTTCGGGTTTCTTCTCCTGTGTCAGCGGCAAGCTGACGATAAATTCTGTGTATTCTCCCTTGACGCTTTTGACGGTCACGGTTCCGCCGTGCAGCACCATGATCCGGCTGACGATCGAGAGGCCAAGCCCGACGCCTGTCGTATCCCTGCCGCGGGATTCATCCGTCTTATAAAAGCGCTCGAATACATGCGAGATCTCATCCTCGGTCAGACCCTCGCCGGAATTGCGCAGGTGAACATGCGCCTGCTTGTCATCGGAATCGACCGCAAGAAAGAGCGTGCCGCCCTTGTTGACAAACTTGATCGCATTTTCTGTCAGGTTATAGAACACCTGCTGCATCAGATCCTTGTCAGCCTCCGCGACCGTGCGCGGGCAGGCTTCAAGGCCCTCGACCGAAACGCCCTTAGCATCGACCTTCTTCTCAAAGAGCAGCAGCGTCTTGATGAGCAGATGCGTCAGGTCGAAGCGTTCGAGCTTGAGTGCCATCGTTCCCTCCTCAAAGCGGGAGATATTCAGCATGGAATGCACCATCCGGCTCATGCGCTGCACCTCGGAGGAAACGATTTTGAGGTAATGCCTTTCCTGCTCCGGCGGAATTGTCCCGTCGAGGATATTGTCCACAAAGCCGCCGATCGTTGTCATCGGTGTTTTCAGCTCGTGTGAGATATCAGAGACAAAGCGCTTGCGGCTGCGCTCGTTTTTGTCGATGAAATCCGCCATGCGGTTCATCGTGGTTGCGAGATAATCCAGCTCGGAATCGCCGGTTTCTTTCAGGCGGGCGGAGAAATCGCCCTTTGCGTAGGCTTCTGCGGCGCGGGTGATATTGAGCACGGGCTTCAGAAGCTGCGTGGTATTGAGATAAAACAGCACGGCGCCGACAATGCCGGTCACGAGGACGGCAATGATGAGGACAACGAGCAGCTTTGCGGAAAATTCACTGACATAATACACCGGCACGATCATCATGAGATAATACGGTGCGCTGCCGAGGTCGCAGCGTTCGATATAGGTCGCGGTCGGCTCGGAGAAGTTGCCGCTGCTGCCGCCCATGCGGTAATACGGCTTCGAGGAGGCTGCATCGCGCATTGCGGCGCTCAGGGTGATCGGCTGTGCGCTGTAGTCCGAGCGGACTGTGCAGCTTCCGTCCGCATCGAAAAGATAGCAGTCGATATTTTCGTTCAGCGTATATGTTTCCAGCTCTGCACGGAGTTCATTTTCGTCCGGCGGATCGTCAGGGTCGGAATAGAGCTCCTTCATCCGCATGACGATGATGCGGGCGGTGCTGTCGATGCTTTGATAGGCTTCATCCTCATGCAGATGATTGGCATACAGCACGATGATCAGGCCGGTCAGCGCGCAGGCAAAGAGCAGGATGATCGTGCAGAGGAAGAAGATGCGGCTGTAGATACTTTTCAGCATCGCGGATTACTCTGCTTCGTCCGGCACGGCGAACTTATAGCCGACGCCCCAGACCGTGCGCAGCTCCCATTTATCGGAAACGCCCTCGAGCTTTTCGCGCAGGCGCTTGATATGGACGTCGATCGTGCGGGAATCGCCGTAATACTCAAAGCCCCAGACCTCATCGAGGAGCTGGTCGCGGGTATAAACATGGTTGGGGTTCGAGGCGAGGCAATAGAGCAGCTCGAGCTCCTTCGGCGGCGTCTCAATGACCTTTCCGTTGACGCGCAGGACATAGCCGTCCATATCGACGGTGAGCTTGTCGTAATCGACTCTGCCTCTGCGGACGCCCTGATCGGGCGCAGCGGGGCCGTTTTTGCGCAGGCGGGCGCGGATGCGGGCAAGCAGCGAGGTTTTGTCAATCGGCTTGGTGATGTAATCCTCCGCGCCGAGGTCGAGGCCGAGCGCTTCATCATTCGGCTCGGATTTGGCGGTCACGAGGATGACGGGAACATTTGATTTTTTCTGGATCTCGCGCATGACCTGATAGCCGTTCATACCGGGCATCATGACATCGAGCAGCACGAGGTCGGGGTGCATTGCGGTGAATTTGATGAGTGCATCGTCACCGTCATTGGCGGTCAGGGCGGAGTAGCCCTCCTTGACGAGAATCGTGCGGAGCACCTCACAGATATTCGGGTCATCGTCAACGATCAGTATTTTTTCCATAGCCATTGCAGCAATCCTCCGTATGTTTTCAGTGATGTTGATTCCTGAAGAATAAGCGTATATAGGTATACAGTATATAGTATACTATATTTTGCAGGCATAAATATGAACAAACTATGAACAAAAGATGAAGATGCGGAGAAACTTCATCTGATGCGATCTGAGCCCGAAAGATGGCGGGATTTCATCAGCGGTTTGCCGGCGTCATGCCGGCGGTGCTCTGCGCAGCAGCACCGGAGATGTAAATGTTGTTCGTAATAAGGCGACACAGCTGCAGATTTTTGTACATATCTCCGAATTCTGTGAAAAGATTGAGAAAACCCTTGATTTTTTTCCAAAACATGGTACAATAGACTTAGCACTCGGAGAGATTGAGTGCTAAGAGCCGCAGGTGCAGAGTGCTAATTCCCCTGCACCGCGCTGTATTTCACTTCGCACAGATTCATATAGAACAGGAGGAGTCTATTATGACAATCAAACCCTTGGCAGACAGAGTTGTCATCCGGATGACTGAGGCAGAGGAAACAACAAAGGGCGGCATCATCCTGACCGCTTCCGCACAGGAAAAGCCGCAGGTCGCAGAGGTCATCGCAGTCGGCCCCGGCGGTGTTGTGGACGGCAAGGAGATCACAATGTATGTGAAGGTCGGAGATAAGGTGCTGCTGAGCAAGTATGCAGGCACCGAGGTCAAGCTCGACGGTCAGGAGTACACGATCGTCAAGCAGTCCGATATTCTCGCAGTCGTAGAATAATTCCATATCTTCGGCATTCACTTTCTGAAAGGAGCATATAACCATGGCAAAACAGTTAAAGTACGGTGAGGAAGCCAGAAAGGCTTTACAGGCAGGTATCGACCAGCTCGCTGATACCGTAAAGATCACACTCGGCCCGAAGGGCAGAAATGTTGTGCTCGACAAGAAGTTCGGCGCACCGCTCATCACCAATGACGGCGTGACGATCGCAAAGGAGATCGAGCTGGATGATCCGTTCGAGAACATGGGCGCACAGCTCGTCAAGGAAGTCTCCGTCAAGACCAACGATGCGGCCGGCGACGGTACGACTACCGCGACCCTGCTCGCACAGGCAATCGTCCGCGAGGGCATGAAGAATATCGCAGCCGGTGCAAATCCGATGATCCTGAAAAAGGGTCTGGACAAGGCTGTGAATACCGCTGTTGAGACGGTCAAGGCAAATTCCAGGACGGTTGACGGCAGCGCTGATATCGCAAGAGTTGCGACGATTTCCTCCGCTGATGAAACGATCGGCAAGCTGATCGCTGAGGCAATGGAGAAAGTCTCCAAGGACGGCGTCATCACGATCGAGGAGTCCAAGACCGCTGAGACATACAGCGAGGTCGTTGAGGGCATGCAGTTCGACCGCGGCTATGTCAGCCCGTATATGGTCACTGATACCGATAAGATGGAGGCTGTCTATGATGACGCATACCTGCTCATCACGGACAAGAAGATCTCCAACATTCAGGAGATCCTCCCGCTGCTGGAGCAGATCGTCCAGAGCGGCAAGCGTCTGGTCATCATCGCTGAGGACATCGAGGGCGAGGCTCTGACTACGCTGATCCTGAACAACCTCCGCGGCACATTCAAGTGCGCAGCGGTCAAGGCACCGGGCTTCGGCGACCGCCGCAAGGAGATGCTGAAGGATATCGCAACGCTGACCGGCGGTGAGGTCATCACTTCTGATCTGGGTCTGGAGCTGAAGGATACGCAGCTCACACAGCTCGGCCGTGCCCGTCAGGTCGTCATCTCCAAGGAGAACACGATCATCGTTGACGGTGCAGGCGATTCTGAGGCGATCAAGGCAAGAGTTGCACAGATCCGTGCAGAGATCGAGAATTCTACCTCCGACTTTGATCGCGAGAAGCTCCAGGAGCGCCTCGCAAAGCTGGTCGGCGGTGTTGCAGTCATCAAGGTCGGCGCTCCGACTGAGATCGAGATGAAGGAGAAGAAGCTCCGTGTTGAGGACGCTCTCGCGGCAACCAAGGCTGCTGTCGAGGAGGGCATCGTCGCGGGCGGCGGTGTTGCACTGCTGAATGCGGCTGAGTCCGTCAAGAAGCTGGTCGATACGCTGGAAGGCGACGAAAAGACCGGTGCAGCGATCATCCTCCGCGCACTGGAGGAGCCGATCCGTCAGATCGCAGCGAATGCAGGCCTCGAGGGCTCTGTCATCATCGAGAACATCAAGCGCGCAGGCAAGGCAGGCTACGGCTTCAACGCCTACAGCGAGGAGTATGTTGACATGATCCCGGCAGGTATCGTTGACCCGACCAAGGTGACCCGTTCCGCACTGGAAAACGCAGCATCTGTTGCAGCAATGGTGCTGACGACCGAGAGCCTTGTGACGGACATCAAGGAGCCGGCTCCGGCAGCTCCGGCAATGCCCGCAGGCGGCATGGATTATTGATTCGTGCCGGAAAGGTCGCTTTCCGCAAGGACTGCGCATAAACTGAGCATAAATAGTGATTTTGCCCCGAAGCATTTGAACGTGCTCCGGGGCATTGTTTTATACAGTGAGGCACGAAACGGCTGCCGACCTGGGGAAGTACTGATTAAATCCCGCCTGACGGCTTGGCACGCAATCTACTTGCATATTTTCCGCCATCTTGCACGAAAACTCCTTGCTGGGCGTCAGCCCAGCGGCGTCGTTTTCATACAATCTGACGAAAAATCTGACTGCGCATCTTGCGCA
>CAMNJD010000490.1 GCA_946540705.1 uncultured Ruminococcus sp.
AAGATCGTATTTACGCCGGAAATCGGGGATCTCGAATATCTGCGCACATTCAAATTCGAGGATCTGACCTTCCGCGGTACGATCGAATACAGAAGCTCCTGCTGTCAGCCGTTTTCTGAGGCGCTGACGGTTGCCGCATTCCATACCGGACTGAAAGAGCGTCTGCCGGAGCTGAAGGCGCTGCTCGAAAAGGACACTGTGATCTATTCCCACGGCTTCAGCGCGGCAGAGCTGCAAAAGCTGCTGTCCAAGCGGGAAAAGCCGTGTTTTATCCGGGATGCTTTGATTGAACATCAGTTGATCCGCATTCTGGATCTTGCCGCGGACGGTCTGAAACAGCGCGGACTGGGTGAGGAATCCCTGCTTGCGCCGCTGTATGACCGCGCAAGACGGCACAGCAATCCGGCGAATGATATGATCACGGGCATTGAGCGCGGCGTGCCGATCAGAAGCTATATTGAGCAATACGCTGCGATCTGAGATGAATGCATGCGATACATTGATATCGGAAATCGCAGAAGCCGGTGATTGACAGATCGAACTTCCGGAAGCGCAGATTCTCATAGAAATGATACTTCTGCACGGGGTCGGGCGCGGTGCCGTCCGCTTTGCGGATCACGCCGCTTTGTATAAACCGCGCAGTCTCCCCCGCATATTTCTCACTGTCGATTTCCGTCTCACCGTCGCATTTGCTGAGCAGGCCGTATTCCCGCACAGAAAGATCGGTGATTGCTCTGCTCGGAAAATGCTCCAGACATGCCGGATGATCTGTCCAGCCGCGCAGACGGTAATCCGGGCGCAAAATGTATTTCACTGCTGTCCGGTCTTTTTCAGGCAGGGCTGCCCACGTACTGAAGATCTGCTTTGCAGACCCAGCAATAGCGGAAGCTTCCGCCCGTCATTCCGGGCAGGCTGAGGATATTGGTGATATTGGAATTGGTGTAAATATAACCGTTCTCCTCTGCGTCGATATACACGCTGATCATTGTACCTGCGGGGATTGTGCCGACCTGCCGGATCACACGCCCGGCATGCATGGTTCCGGGTGCGCCGGGGCCGCTCGACAACTGCGTGTCAGACAGCGCCCGCATCACCGCCTGTTTTTCCGAGGGCAGATTGCCGCCGGCGACACCTGAGAGCTCCTCTGCGTTCAGCTCCTGATCCTGCGCAGCGAACAGTGCTTCGATCTCCTCCGCAGATGCATCACAGCCGAGCTCCCTGAAGAAGTCAGTCAGCTTGCCGTCCTTTCCCGCTTTCTCCATTTTAGCGCTGAGCGCCTTGTCATTCTGCGCTTGCCGCTCGGCTCAAACTGCGCACCCGGCTGCATCATAAGCGTCACGCCGGTGAATGCTTTGTCAAATTCCTCGGGTGCGACCTTGACAAAACCGCGTGCAGGGTCATTGATGCAGGCATATTTGCCCTTGAAGCTGCAGAGCACGACAAAGTGATTGAAATTCCAGTGGATGATGCACGGGAACTGTCCGCTTTTGCGGATCGTCTCCGGCGATTTGCGGAATGCCTTGACCTGCATGCCGCAGCTTTCCGCAGCCCTGTAGATATTCTTTGCGTTGGAGCCGTCGCGTGAAACGCCGCAATCGCTGCGCACCTGCTCAAGCGGGATCCATTTGTTGTAATATGCCATCACCATGGCAAGCGATGTCGCGCCGCATTCGAGCGCCTCAAGCTGCATGATGACCGGCACCTTCACTGCGCCGTTTTTCACCGGCTGTTTGATCTGTTTTCCGTCACGCATCGCTGTCACCGTCAGTCAAAGAGGAACCGGATCGGATGAATGCTCTCGGTCACGCTCTTCACATCATATCTGCCGTCCGCGACAGAAACCGGCGCATAGGCGACCGTTCTGCCGAATTCATCCTGCTCGACCGAGGAGATCGTGCCGTTCTCTGAACCGATGCGAAGCTCCATGCCGGATCTGACCGTGTCCTTTCCGCTGTCGCTGACCATGATCGCTGCGACCCCGCCATTGACCACGGCCACGGCATCTGCGGTCGTTTCCAGATTCCCCGCTGCACTCCAGGCAAAAAGGCCGGCAAGCAGCAGGATCACCGCCGTGAGCACCGCCCAGATGCCCGGTGTTGTCACGCGCAGGTAGGAGGTGAGCTGTTCGGGCGATGAAATTGTATCCAGTGATTTTCGGCGGAAAATCTGATTTTTCTGTATGATGTCCATATCGCGCATCCTTTCTGCTGCATCAGTATTGACTTATAATTGTATTATATCATATCTCGGTTCAAAAATCTCCGCAGTGACCGGAACGGTCAGTGACAAATGACACAAAATATTGCAGATGAACGGCGGAACATCAGGACAAAACAAAACGGGAACCGACACTGCGTCAGTTCCCGCTCTGTATCGAATCTGAATGCGCCGGTCAGGTGTTTTTCATGACAACGGCTTCGACGGTATCTGCGACATCCTCGCAGGCATCGGCACATTCCTCAAGCTCCGAGTAGATCTCCCGCCACGCAATCACGTCCAGCGGATTTTTGCCGTCCCAGTTTTTGCGGCAGCTGTATGCAGCCTGAAGATACAGCGCATCGCATTCTTCTTCGGCGGCATTCACATCAATGATGAGCTTGTGGAGCTGATCGGACTTCCGGAAATTCGGCAGTTCCGTCAGCATCGCTTTCATTTTTGCGGTACAGACACAGATTTTTTCGGCAAAGCGGATCGCTTCATCGGAAATCTTCGTCACATTGTTGATATAGATCGCCTGCAGGACTTCCTCAATGCTGTCGGTCACATGATCGAGCCTCTGGCAAAGCTCGGCCATGTCCTCACGGTCGATCGGCGTGACAAAAGACTTGGCGAGCGCTTCCGTCATTTCATGACGCAGGGAATCGCCCCTATGCTCAAATTCATGCATCTTCGTCAGCATTTCGCCGATCTGCTCCGCATCAAAATTCCGCAGGCATTCGAGCAGATAGTCTGCGGAGCAGCAGGCGGTATCTGCTGTCGAAATGTAGTTGTTCCAGTAAAAATCGTTCTTTTTGTTTGCCATATTATCCTCCGAATCAGAAGATCGCCGTAAAGATCTTCGTTGTAATATAACCGATCAGTCCGCAGCCGGGAAATGTAAGGATCCATGTCATCATGAGGTTCTTGACGACGCCGAGATTGACCGCAGAGGGCCGTTTCACAGCGCCGACGCCCATGATCGCTGTTGTTTTTGCGTGCGTTGTCGAGACAGGATTGCCGAAAAGCGAGCTGATGAGCAGTGCAATGGAAGCAGCCATGTCTGCGGAAAAGCCCTGATATTTTTCCAGCTTGACCATATCCATGCCGATGGATTTAATGATCTTCTTGCCGCCGATCGACGTTCCGACCGACATGATGACGGAGCAAAGCAGCATGATCCATACCGGCATTTTCACGGCGCCGCCTTCTCCGCCGCCGTTGGACAGCAGCAGGCACATCAGGATAACGCCCATGAATTTCTGGCCGTCCTGCGCGCCGTGCATAAAGCTCATTGCACAGGCTGCGCCGATCTGGCCGTTCCGGAAGATCCCTTCTGTTTTTCGCCGGTCAACATTGAAGAAGATGACTGTCACCAGCTTGCAGACCGCATAGCCGAGAATAAAGCCGAGCACGACCGAGATCACAAGGCCGTAGATCACCTTCATCCACTCGCGGCCGTTCACGCCGGAAAGGCCGCCGTGCATCGCGATTGCTGCACCGGTTAGGCCCGCGATCAGCGCGTGGCTTTCGCTGGTCGGTATTCCGAAATACCATGCGAGCACTGCCCAGATCACGATTGCCAGCAAAGCCGCTGACAGCGCCACGATCGCATCGTGTGCGTTTGAGCCGAAATCGACCATATGGGCGATCGTCTGAGCGACTGTCGCATTGACCGAGCTCATGATGAACACGCCGAGGAAATTGAAGAATGCGGACATCAGGATTGCAGGCCGCGTTTCCATGCAGCGAGTTGTCACGCAGGTTGCGATGGCATTCGGGCAGTCCGTCCAGCCGTTGACGAAGATGACGCCGAGTGTCAGACCGACCGCCAGCATCAGAAGCGGGTTGGATGTCACCTGCTCCCAGAAATACATAAATGACAGATCCATAGTTTCCTTCTTTCCGATATTTCTTTGATTGCCTTTTTCTTTTCGCTGTGTATAGTATAGCATAAAACTCTGCTTTTTTCAAGTGCTTTGCGCTATGCGGAGTGGCCGACCGGGGATTATTTCATACGCTTCCGGCGATGTCAACCAAAGTTTTTGGTCGAGCTTTTTTCAAAAAGC
>CAMNJD010000491.1 GCA_946540705.1 uncultured Ruminococcus sp.
GCTCACGCAGTCGAGAATACGGTGGAATATATCAATCTGCTCCTCACTGAGCGACTCCTCGAACGGAATACAGAGAGCATTAAACTCGTCCGAGAACTCGGCGGAGTGAATATCACCCTGGCGGTAGTTGTAAAGTGCATCAATCATCATTATATATCGTCCTTTCAAGTCTACGACCAAGACCGAGGATATTTGCCTGAAATCGGTCTGCCTGATCATAGCGGTCATTATTATAGCAATATCGTCTGAACCGCTTGTATTCAGTTGTTCGTAGCTTGAACAGGTGAAATCGTCCAGTTCAAACACAAGGAGCTTATCTTTTCCTTTTGAACGAAACTGTCCCTTGAATCTGTACTTACCCTCGTCTTCCCATGACATAAGACTGAACAAAACCTTAGACAGACCACGGCAACTCATGCTGTTCACGATCCACTTTTCGTTTTTTAGTTTTCCCCAGTGGATCGCATTCGGATTATCCTTTTCACACGGTCTGATGGCGATGCAGTTATTCACTATATTGATGAGAAGTTCCACATACTCAACATCCTCAAACTTTTTGAGGCAGGCAGTTGTAAAACGCATTTTTCCACCAGAAATCGTAAGAAACAGATCTTCTGAAGACAGAAAGAAGAGTGAGCTGACACGCTGGTAGCCTCTCATATTCAGTTTCTGTCCGACCATATGTACAGATTCAGTTTCGGAGGATACTCCCACACTCTCACAAGCTGTCTGATAGTCTTCGGGAGAAAAGCCCTCCCAGTTGCGGTCAATCGGGACATAACCACGAAGAATGCCGTCCTCGATCACACTCATTACAGGAAGAGTGTGCTTTTTTCTTTTATAATGGCCGGACGCACGAATAAGTTGTGCAGCGTTATAAACATCACGGCTTACAATTGCCTCGTGATGATCACGCTTTCTATACTTTGGCAGCTTGCCTTCATTCTTGACGGACTTGTGTGTTTTGAAATCCGGAGTATAGGTCTTGTGCGCCAGAACATCTCCGCAATGGCGCTCGTTGTCTATGATATTGCTTATCCATGAAGCATCCCACTCTGTATTTCCGAGCTTTGTCTCCCGCTGATAGTTTGCCAGAACTTCTGCGATAGATAGAATTTTTTCATTTTATTAGAACCAATGGATAGAAAATTCACTCAAGATGGTGCAACAGTAGGGAGAGAAGCGACCACCATCTTAAATATAAAAAAACAGCTTGCTATGTGTTCAACCTGATGGTAATATAGATACTGCCATGCGGGCTGCATAGGAAGGCTGATACTATACTTGTTCCTGCTTCACAGCCTCTGCTGCTGTATCGATCAGTTCTGCCAGCTTTTCGCCGTCAAGCACTGTGTCCAGCGGAATAGCTGCAAGCTCTGTGGCAGATGGCGGAGTCGGGAATTTGATAGCCACACCTTCTCGAATAATCGGTGTGAGAAGTTCAAGAGCGTCTGTTCTTCTGGACAGATAAGCTCGAAGCATTACAGCAATGATCCGATCATCAAACGGCAGCTCATCGATGCTCACAGTGTACAATGGATTCTTCTTTCTCATTGTATTACCCCCATTGGATTTTCGGTTTTTATCAGCATACTACAAAAGAGTATACATTGCAATAGTCGGAGGATAATTTCGGACAAACAAATAAAGCAGCTATGGATAAGCAAGGGATAATACTCTCAATATAGACAAAGAAGCCCACCAAGCAAGTCCCGAAGATTCCCCGGCAGTTACTCAGTGGGCAGGTGTGTTTATTCAGTTTTTCTCACCAAGGAGAACCCTGATCTGCTCTTCGGTGTAGCCCTTCTTGCACCACATCTCGGCAAGCCCGGCATCTCTTTCAAATCTACCTTCTGCTCTCACATGATAGCGCGCAGTCACTTCATCGTGCAGTCTCTTCTCACGGCGGCGAGCTTCTTCACGAACCTGCTCATCAGCACTCAGTTCACGGAGAATTACGATTGTCTTCTGAATTTCAGGAATTGATTCGATGCCGCTTTGCTATCCTGATGAAGCACTTCTTGCAAGTGCGTTCCAGCATTGTGAGCCGCGAAAGGTCAACAAGTCCGGCTGCATCAGCTTCATGGGCAAGGACTACGATGTGGGGCTTCTGTATGCCGGACAGCAGGTCGATGATGTCTATGATCCGCAGAGCATCGCAAAAGTACGGATCGAAGCCAGAGGGCATGAGTATTTTCAAATTCTCACCGAGAATGATAATGCCGAAAAAATAAGCAGACATGACCTCACAATTGAGATCCTCGATATTCTTAACAGACATGAACTGCATTTCACTGATGGTTGCATCTACTCATCCTGTCCGATTCAACAATCTCCATTCTAGCACAAGGGCTTTTGTCCGCAAGGAGGATAGGGCAACGCTGGGGAGCGACCCGAGCGCCTTGCGGAATTTTGCCAGGAGCATCTGCTCTCCTATATCTGAAACTGACATCTCTGGGAGGGGTGTCAGTTTGCTTTCTGTCCAAGTGTACCTTGACAAATTATAGTGCCTGCCATTGACAAAATACATTCACTTCTGGATGACATTTTAGATGGGCGGTAACACATAATGACTCTTTAGACCCTGCGGGAGTAACCATAGTCTATTTGATGCTTACGTTATAACAATGAAGTGCCCGCCTGCAAAAATGCCCATTAAGCATGAACTGAATGATTCAGCCGCTGCTTAATGGGCAAGTCTGCTAAATAATGATATTACAACATGTTGCATTGGGCTCATCATGCCGCATAGATGGCACTCTGTTAATCCAAGGAAATCTTAGGCATCAGCAGCCCACTTTGCCGGATGTGAGACGGTTTCTTCCAGCTGCGAGTTTTTCACAACAAAGAACGGATATTTTTTCTTAAGCTTCAGCTTTTCAGACTGTGTGATTGAATGCGTATTATACCTGTGAATGATCACACGCGGATATAACGTATAGCCTCCTGTCAGAAAGCCGCTGAAATGAACCGTATCAGTCTGGAGCAGACGTATCGCTGTTTCAACCTGAGATATTGCCTTCGATAAGTCTGAGCCCTTTAGCTCGATGATATACAGCCGAGCCCCGTTTGGGGGATCATTTGTTTCAACAATATAATCACATCTTTCGGGCGTTGTCCCTCGAGGGTACACTCCGCCATCAATGCGGTATTGATATGCAGGCTGAGCCGTATCATTTACCAGAATATGTTTATTTTTGTTTTCTTCAGAAACAATTCTGTTTCCACTTGCATAGCTCTTTGCGTATTGTTGATTCATTAACATCCTAGCACTTCTCCTTCACTCTGTCTGGTCCAATTCAAACAGCTTGTCAAAGAGACGGTTGATGTCAGTAGAAGCACCGTCAATCACCGAATTTGCTATCAGGTGTTCGTCTCCTTCTTCAAGGCATGAAGTAATTTCATGATTTGTGACCTGATATGCGCTGCACGATCTGACCCAATAGTCCTGCCCAATGCATCGCTTAACCGATGCTTCATCTTGTGTTTTACGCGCTATATAATCCGCGTAGATCAGATTGTTCATTGCACCCAGCACATAGGGGCTGTGTGTTGTAATCATCATTTGACAGCCGTGATTGTGCATGAACGCAAGTAATTCTGTAATCCGTTTCTGAGCATCTGGGTAAAGATGCGCTTCCGGTTCTTCAACGATTATAAAAGCTTTGGTATGATTGATCATCAGATAAAAAAGAATATTAAAAATCCATACAGTTTCCTGCTGCCCGGAAGACGTAAAGTTGATCCGAACGTATTTTTCTTTGAACGCCTCGTAGTCTGAAAGATATAATACCTCTGTTCCGTCGCGGTAAACATAACGCCCCTTTAGGATCATCTTGATCTGGTTGATGAGTTTGCGTGCAGTGCTGCGGTCTTCATCACCTAAATCATTCAGAAAGCCTTCCAGTCCGCCGCTAAAGCTCGGACGGATTTTCAGGATATACTCAATATACTGCTGCGTAGTATAGTCCATCAATCGCTTTTGACGGTCATCCATGGTGGCATAAAGATAATTCAGCTGCGAGGTTAACAGCGTAATGAGGTTACGTCCGGCTGGAATAAAGATGGATTGATACTCATCGCAGAAAACCGATGCAAGCTTCGTCTTAAGGTCATCTATCTGATTGCGATTGCGCACAATGCTCATGATCTCATCTTTTAGCTTCTCACTGAATCTGACCTCAACATACTTCTCAATCAAATCAGACTCAGCAAGATTTTGCTTGATAGAAAACAGCACAAAACGATCACCTGTGTACCAGTATTGCAGGGACATATTTGCGCTCATCGCAAGTGAGGTTCCGAACATTCTAAGAAATTTGTTCCGAAGTAGGCTCTTGATCGATTTCATGATACGTTTCTGATCCTCAAAGTAAATATCCCTCATGAGCAAAAAGTAGATATCATCCTTGATTGTCCTGCACAGATAGATGCATTTCGCAATCGTACTCTTGCCGGAAGCCTGCTCGCCTGTAAGGACGATCAAATCGTCAACGTTCATCTTGCAGGACTGCACTGCTCCGAGGTTCTCAATGGAAATGATAGCCGGCATGATTATCACCACTTTTGTTTTAATTAAGTTGGATATACAGAGTGCTCTTTTATCACCAAGTATGAGATTATTATACCACTATCTGATGTAAAAATCAAGCGCGTTGTGACTTTAGAAGCGATTAGGCTCGGATGTGCTGTCCCGCAATGTGTCTTGCGCTCAAATCCCCACCTGAATCCCATAAGTCAGAATCCTGACATGCTCCTGACTTTTCACATCGCTGCGGATAAACTCAAATTGTTGTTCGGGACTCATCATGTTGACCATCTGACCGCCGATCGAACCAGCCTGACGGGAGGTCAGGTCGCCGTTGTAGCCCTTGTTGAGGGTCACGCCGACTTCGCTTGCGGACTCCATCTTAAAACGGTCGAGGGCCTCTCTGCCCTTCTGTGTCATTTCACCCTTCATGGTTCTTTACTCCTTTTCCGGGCAGCCTTCTATGCTGCGCCGCACCGTTTGCGGACGCGCTTTTTTGTTTGCTGCCGTGGTAGTATTGTAGGCGGATTTGCGCGAAATATCAATGGAACTTTTTGCCGCTGCTGCATCAAAAAATGCTCCCGATTCTGATATGGATTGCTGACGATCATAACGGCGATTTTTCACATTGCCTCAAAGCATCAGCGCAAAACAGAAAGCCCCTCTGCATCGCACAGAGGGGCTTTGGTGTTGATTCAAGCGCGGTGATTGGTTGCGCGGTTGAGCATGTCCATCAGCAGCATCGTGTCGTAGACCGTCAGCACACCGTCGCAGCTGAGGTCTGCCGCTGCCAGTGCGCTCGCGGAGGGCGCCTTATCCGGCGCCTGCTCCGTGAGAATGCGCTGCATCATCACGGCATCGGCGATGTTGACCGCCTTGTCGCCGTTCAGGTCGGCTCTCCGATACTGCGGCAGGCTGTAATACCACAGCTTCATGTCGCCGGTGAACATCAGCCCGAAGCGGTCGCAGAAGAGCGTCTCGACCAGATTCTTGCCGTTGTAGAAATCCAGAATGATGACATCATTGGTCTCGGTCAGCTCCACCGAATCCGCATCCTTGCCGCGAAAATTCTTGAACGATTTCAGCGTATAATTCGACAGCTGCGCATCGGTGTAGGCGGGATATGCCGCAAACGACAGCGGATTGAGATACTCGTAATACACCGTCTGCGCATCGCCGATCATATTCATATAACCGTGCAGAAAGCCGCCGTCTGAGATGAACCACATATCCGCCTGATAGGTCACGGTGCCGTCGTCATAGCGGAACTCCCAGATCCCGCGCCGCGTCTGCTCGTAGGTGAAGACCTTCTCCGTGCCGTCAGGTTGCTTTTCGGTGGCGGTGCCGTTGCGGAATTCGACCGCAATGCCCTCGCCCGGAACGTAATAGATGCCGTTCGGGATGGGTCTGCTCGTCATGTCCTTCACGTTGATCCTGTATTCCGCCGGCAGCATGCCGTCCTGCTCCACGCGGATGACAATTCCGGTCTGGCTGTCCTTTTGCCGGATCATATACTTCTGCCCGGAGGTGAACGCCTCGCCGTTGACCGTGATCTCGCCGACGGAGATCGGCTGGATGAACGCATCATCGCGGGCATTCAGCGTGTAAACGCCCTCGCTCAGGTCTGCATATTCCTTGCCGCTCTCGCCGTAGAGCAGCAGGCTGGAGAGTGCCGCGCGCTTCTGCCTGTAATGCACGGTCTTTGCGGTTTTGCTGCCGGTGTCGGCATAGGCGGTCAGCGCCATTTCCTCTGTGAAGGTGATCGGCGACTTATATTTGACGAAGCTGCCGCCGTTGATCTTGTAGTAGATATCGGCGCCCTCTGCGCTGGTGAGCGTGATCTCCTCCCCGATCGCAGCCTCGCCCGACGGCGCGGAGAATTTCACGGTGCCGGCATCGACGCCGTAGGCACGCACGGAGACATTGCCCATGACGAGCGCATATCTGCCGATGTTCGTGATCCTGTGCACGTCGGCGGTATCGGTCCACGCCTTGCCGTCGGTGCTGATGTAGCTCTGACCGCGGTCATAATACTTCTCCATCTGCTGCGTGGAAAGTGCAACGCTGTTGAAGCTGCCGTAGTAATAGCCGGTGCGGTTCTTGACCAGCTGATAATCCTCCATGCCGAGCTCGCAGGGAATATGCGAGCCAGCCTTGCCCGAAGCCTTCACCGTCACGGCGAACGGCTCCCCTGCCTTCACCGAGACGCCGGAGGAAAGCGCGACCTCGCTGTAGCCCTGCGGCAGACCCTGATAGACAAACACGGGCGAAGCCTCGCCGGAGACCGGGTTTTTAGGGTTCGTCAGATTGGTGTAAATTGTGACCTTCAGCGTATCCTCCGGGTCGGTGCTGCAGAGCATCACATCGGTCAGGCAGCAGTCCGACTCCGCGGTGAACACATTTGCATAGAATGCCTCGGTGTCCGACTCGTCGAGCGAGAAGGACAGCACGCCGGTGTCGCCGCAGTTATCGTATGAGAAATACTGATCGTGATCCGATG
>CAMNJD010000492.1 GCA_946540705.1 uncultured Ruminococcus sp.
GAGGGACAGCGTCCCTCGTCGCGCTCCGCAGAGCGCGAAACTCCCCTATCGTTCCGGCTCGGGAAGTTGGGGGCATGGGGGAAGTACCCCAAGCATGGGGCAACTTCCCCCATTACAAAATAACATGTACCTCTCTTGTACTATGTAAGTTTCAGCGAACAGACACCGGCGTGACGTGCTTTATATTCATTATATAAACTGCTGATTTCAAATGCATTGCGCCTCAGTCACCTATTACTAATTTTCGTCTGTACAAAAGAGGAATTTGTTATTTTGAACGATAAGGGATTTTCGCGCCCTGCGGTAAGCGAGGCCGCCTGAGCGCTGCCTTGCCTTTAGCCACTCGCCGGCGGAGACTCCGCATTCTCCGTTCGCAGGCGCACAGTCGCCGCCGCAATCATCACACGCGCCGCACCGCTCTCCTTCAGCAGCTCAGTACACTGCCGCAGCGTACTGCCCGTAGTCAGCACATCGTCACAGAGCAGCACCGTCTGACCGCTGAGACGCTTCCCGGTGCTGTGAAAACGCTTGGCGTATTCGGCACGCTCTGCACCGCCGACCTGATGCTGCCGCACCTGCCCCGCACGCTCCGTCAGCAGATCGCCGCGCACCGGCAGACCCAGCTTAGCCGCGACCGCCTTGCCCAGCAGCTCCGCATGACTGTAGCCCTGCCTCCTGCGGCGGCTTTTCGTGACCGGAACCCATGTCACAAGCTCCGGCATGCCCGGTCCCGCGGCTGCACGCACACGCTCCGCAAGGCGCTTTGCCGCATAATATGCGAAATTCCGGCTGCCTTGCTTCATCGCGAGAACACCCGCCTTTGCTGCGCCCTCATAGCGATACGCCGCCGCTGCACCGTCCCACGGGATCCCCTCGCCGGCATTCTGCAAAGCCCATGCGGAATAATCCGCCGAAAGCGCCTCCAGCGCGGCCTGACAGCCCGGACAGAGCAGCCGGTCAAAGGCAGTGCGCTGCCCGCAGCAGCCGCAGCGGTTCGGATAAAACAGATCCAGCAGCCGCATCGAAAACCGGGTCACGGCTCTGCCTCCTGCTGCTCCCGCCCGATCATCTTCCGGAGCATGTCGGTCAGGCACGAATACCGCAGCGTTTTCTGCTGATTCTGCACCATTTCCGCGACCTTGCGCGGCGAGCCAATCAGAATGAGCAGCTTTTTCGCCCGTGTGACAGCCGTATACAGCAGCGAACGGTAGCTCAGACGGTCGGTTCCCTCCGGCAGTACCAGAATGACCGCCTCAAACTCGCTGCCCTGACTTTTGTGAACCGTGACGGCATAGGAGAGCTCAAGCTGGTCGAGCTGTCTGGCATTGTAGGTCACAACGCGGCCGTCGAAATCGACCTTCATCGTGTTCGCAGCCTTGTCGATCGCCGTGACTGTGCCGATATCGCCGTTGAAGATACCTGCGCCGCGCTCGCCGTCCCGCGTCCACTCCATCTCATACTGGTTCTGAATCTGCATGACCTTATCGCCCTCACGGAAGGTATAGAGCAGATTTTTGAGGATCATTTTGCCGTATTTCGGCGGATTGACCGCCTCCTGCAGCATCTGGTTCAGCATGACCGTGCCAAGGATACCTTTGCGGGTCGGGGAGATCACCTGAATGTCGGTCTGCGGCGTAAAGCCGTAGGCCTGCGGGAGCCTGCGCTGATAGAGGTCACGGAGAAACGCGGCAGCCTCCCCCGCATCGCGGCGGTCAAAGAAGAAGAAATCGCTCTGCTTGTCGGCGAGGTCGGGCATTTCTCCGCGGATGATGCGGTGCGCACTGCGGATGATGCAGCTTTCCTGCGCCTGCCGGAAAATCTCGCGCAGCCGGACGACCGGCAGCCGGCGGCTTTCCGTGAGTGCGTGCAGCAGATGCCCCGCGCCGACGGACGGAAGCTGATCCTCGTCGCCGACCAGGATCACGCGGCAGGAGAGCCGCAGCGCCCGCAGCAGTCCCTCAAACAGCAGCGTATCGACCATCGAAAACTCATCGACGATCACGACATCGGCCTTGAGCTGATTCTCCTCGTTATGCTGAAAGGTGAGCTGCCCGTTTTCGTCATGCACCATGCCGAGCAGCCGGTGAACGGTCTTTGCCTCCCGGCCGGTCAGCTCGGTCATGCGCTTGGCGGCGCGGCCGGTCGGGGCAGCAAGCAGCACGGTACTGCCCGCCTTCAGGCAGAGGTGAATCACGCCGTTGAGGGTCGTGGTCTTGCCGGTGCCCGGGCCGCCGGTCAGCACCATAATCCCGCGGGAAAAGGCACATGCGATCGCCTTTTTTTGCAGATCGGCATAGGTCATGCCGGTTTCCTTCTCCTCCTGTGCGATGGCCGCTGTGCAGTCAAAGTCCTCCGGCGGTGAGAACGCGAGCATCGCCGCGATGCGTGTCGCGATGTAGTCCTCCGCCTCGTAGTAATATGACAGATACACATAATCGCCGTCGCTGCCCTCAAAGGCATAGAGCACATTGTCCTCCAGTGCATCGGCATAGGCCGACTGAAAATCCTCCTCTGTGATGCCGAGCACCCTGACCGCGACCTCGCGGAAGCTGCCGAACGGCAGGCAGGTGTGCCCCTCCTGTGCGGCCTCCTGAAGGGCCCAGCGGAATCCTGCGAGCAGCCGCTTGACGGCGTTTTTCGGGATTTGCAGATCGGACGCAATGCGCTCGGCCTGCCGGAATTCGAGGTCGATGCCGGCATCGCAGAGGCGGTAGGGATTCTCCTGAATGACCTCCCACGCGGCAGCGCCCCAGCGGCGGTACGCCTGCATAGCGGCCGAGGCGGGGATGCCGTATGCCTGAAGCCGCCCCATGAGGCTGCGCAGGCCGAAGATCTGCTGTGCCGCCTCGGTGATCTCCTCACATTTCTGCGGCGAGATGCCCTTGATGCGCAGGAGCTTTTCGGGCTCCTTTTCGATCACTTGCAGGGTGAATTCGCCGAATTCCGCAACGATCCTGCGCGCAAGTGCCTTGCCGATGCCGCGGATGACGCCGCTTGCGAGATACCGCTCGATGTTCACGACAGTCGAAGGCAGCGCCCTGACGCAGCTTTCTGCGCGGAACTGCTCCCCGAAGCGCGGGTGATTCGTGAAGCTGCCGGTCAGCTCAAGCTCCTCGCCCGGCTCAACCAGCCCGATCTCCCCGACGACAGTGATCATCGCGTCCTCAGTCTCGATATCAGCGACGACATAGCCTGTCTCCTCGTTATAGAACATCACATCATCGACTGTTCCGCGAATAGCCTGTATCAGATTCTGTGCCAAGGGATCCGCCTCCTTTCTTTCGTATAAAAACCGCCGATGATGCCGGCCTGAACCGGATCATCAGCGGTTTCTGATGCATTCGTCAGTTTGGATCAGTCTGTGCAGAGCATGCCCCTGCCTGCTGCAAATCCGGCCGAGACATCCGAAGCAGACGGTGCTGTGCTCTCGTCAGTGATCGTCCAGTTGGACAACTGGAACTCGAGGCTGCCCTTGGATTTATACTGCTCAAGCAGCGTATCCATAACGGTATTGATCGTGATGTCATAGCGGGCGAAGAAATCATCGAACGGAGCCTGCTTATACTTTTCGAGGTATTCCGGAAGCTCACCTGTCTCCTCATACTGCGTGAACACAGTATCCTGATCGCGGGTGAGTCTTGCGTAGTCATTGAGGATCTCCTCTGCGTGCGGCAGCAGCGGCCAGATAATGTAGAGGATCGTGCCGAGAATCAGAAGGCTGACGGCACTGGTGATGATACCCGTGATTGCCAGACCCGTACCGCTGCACTTCTTGACCAGAGAAATGATACCGAAGATCAGGGACAGCGGAATGGTAACGATGTCAATGGCACCTGCGCAGCAGCAAATACCGATCAGGCTGACCAGACCCAATATCAGCGCTGCGACCGCAAAGCCGCTTCCGCCGCTGCGGGATCTTCCCGCTCCGGCCTCCACGCTCTGTTCGGGCATACTCGTGTTGTAATCGCTCATAATTTACCTCTTTTCTGCTTCAGATCTCGCCTTCCCAGTCCCAGTTCCGCAGCGGAAGCTCCGTGAGATCAAAGGGGGTACGCTGATAAACGCAATAATTGAGCCAGTTGGAGAACATCAGGTTTGCACTGCAGCGCCATGTAAAGTTTGGCGGCTGTTCCGGGTTATCATCGGGAAAATAATGTTTCGGCAGCTCGATCTCAAGCCCCTTGGCCTTATCCCGGAAATACTCTGAGGCCAGTGTATTGCGGTCATACTCTGAATGTCCGGTGATGAAATACTGCCGGCCGTTGCGGTTTGCAACGATATGGACGCCGGATTCCGGCGAGCTGGTCAGGATCCTGAGCTGCTTCACCGGCTCGATATCCTCCCTGCGCACTTCCGTGTGGCGGGAATGCGGGACATAGAACACATCGTCAAAGCCGCGCAGCAGCAGCGAATGCTTATACTCTGCCGTATGCGCGAAGATTCCGAACATCTTTTTTTCGAGCGGATATTTCGGCACGCCGAAATGGTAGTAAAGTCCTGCCTGTGCGCCCCAGCAGATATGCAGCGTACTGAACACATGGGTTTTCGACCATTCCATCAGCTCGCAGATTTCCTGCCAGTAATCGACTTCCTCAAATTCCAGTTGTTCAACCGGTGCCCCGGTGATGATCATGCCGTCGTAGAACTGTCCGCGGATCTCGCTGAGGGTCGTATAGAAGGCGTCCATATGGCTCTGCGAGGTATTCTTCGAGACATGCGATTCCATGCGCAGCAGCGAAATATCGACCTGAAGCGGCGTATTGCTGAGCAGCCGCAGGAGCTGGAGCTCCGTCTCCAGCTTTTTGGGCATGATATTCAGCACGAGGATCCGCAGCGGCCGGATATCCTGATGTGCGGCGCGGTCGCTGTCCATGACAAAGATATGCTCATTGCGGAGTGCCTGAAAGGCAGGCAGCTCCGGGGAAATGCAGATCGGCAAAGAAAAAACGCTCCTTTCTGCCCCGCTCTGTGAGACAGGCGGAGAGACGCAGCCGTCGCTCTGTCGCCGGATCAGCGGGGAAATTATACGGGATGAATCTGCTTTTGTGCATCGCCGTGGACGCCGTCAAGCCCGAACTGCTTATCGCGGCGCTTCTCGAAGAATTTAACGGCGACCTGTCCGAACTGCGCATAGGAGAGGACATCCTCCTCCTGTGTGATCCACTCTGCGCATTCCTGACGGAGCTTATCGAGCTCCGGTTCCAGCAGATCGGCGGGACGGCAGGTGATTGCCTCCTCGCCCTTGAGGATCTTCTTCTGGAATTCGGGGTCGATCGGGAGCGGCGTTCTGCCGTACTCGCCCTTGACCATTGCCTTGAATTCCTTTGTGACCATTTTATAGCGCTCGCCCATGACGATATTGAACACGGCCTGTGTGCCGACGATCTGGGAGGTCGGGGTGACGAGCGGCGGGAAGCCTGCATCCTTTCGGACACGCGGGACTTCCTCGAGAACAGCGGTGAGCTGATCCTCCTTGCCTGCCTGCTTGAGCTGCGAGAGCAGGTTCGAGAGCATGCCGCCCGGGACCTGATAGATCAGCGTCTTGGCGTCTGCCGCAAGCATCTTGGGATCAAGCAGACCCTCTTTGATATACTTTTCGCGGAGCTCCATGAAGTACGGGCGCAGCGCGCTGAGCTTGACCAGATCAAGGCCGGTGTCATATTCGCTGCCCTGAAGTGCGGCGACCATCGACTCGGTCGGTGCATGGGAGGTACCCAGTGCGAGCGGGCTGAGTGCGGTGTCGATCGAATCGACGCCTGCTTCGACGGCCTTCAGCAGGCACATCGAGGCCAGACCGGACGTATAGTGCGTGTGAAGCTGGATCGGCAGCTTGACGGCAGCCTTCAGCGCCTTGGTCAGCGACTCTGCGCGGTAGGGCGTCAGCAGCGCTGCCATATCCTTAATGCAGATCGAATCCGCACCGGCATCGGCAATGCGCTTTGCATATTCCACATAGTATTCATCGGTGAACACCTCGCCGGTCGTGAAGCTCATCGCGACCTGCGTATGCGCACCCTCCTTCTTCGCTGCCCTGATCGCGGTTTCGAGGTTGCGGATATCGTTCAGAGCATCGAAAATACGGATGATATCAATGCCGTTCGCAATCGACTTCTGCACGAAATACTCGACCACATCGTCTGCATAGTGGCGGTAGCCGAGCATATTCTGGCCGCGGAACAGCATTTGCAGCGGGGTCTTCGGGCAGTGCTTCTTCAGCGTGCGCAGACGCTCCCACGGATCCTCATTGAGGAAGCGCAGGCAGGAGTCAAAGGTCGCGCCGCCCCAGCATTCCAGCGACTGGAAGCCGATCTCGTCGAGCTGCTCCAGCACGGGGAGCATGTCCGATGTGGTCATGCGCGTTGCGAGCAGAGACTGATGTGCGTCACGCAGTACGGTTTCTGTAATTCCAATTTTTGCCATAGTCATTCACACCTTCCGATCAGCCCAGAATTGCCAGCGCATCGCCGGGATTGACAGAGCTGCCCTTGGTTGTGTTGACGGAGAGAACGGTGCCGTCCTCCGGTGCAACGATATCGTTTTCCATTTTCATTGCTTCCAGAATGAACAGAACCTGTCCCTTTTTGACCGCATCGCCTGCCGCGCACTTGACGTCGAGAATGGTGCCGGGCATCGGTGCGGAAACGGGCGTGCCGTCAGCCGCGGATGCAGCGGGAGCGGGTGCTGCTGCGGGTGCTGCCGCCGGAGCGGGCGCTGCCGCGGGTGCTGCTGCCGGAGCGGGTGCTGCGGCGGGGGCTGCTGCGGGTGCTGCTGCGGGTGCTGCGCCTGCGCCGAGCTCCTCGACTGTAACATCATACTGCTTCTGATTGACCGTCACACGAAACTGCTTCATGCTCATAACGAAATCCTCCTGAATGTATAGTTGAATGCGGGAGCGCGATCACTCCCCGCATGATTCTTTATTAGAACGGGATATTGCTGTGCTTCTTCGGCATGCCGGAGACACGCTTGCCCTCCAGCAGCTCCAGTGCATCGCAGACAGCCCTGCGGGTGTCCGCCGGTGCGATGACCGCATCGACAGCGCCGAGCTGAGCGGCCTTTTCTGCGGAGGCGAGGGTCGCCTTGTACTCCTTTGCGAGCTCGCTGCGCTTGACAGCGGCATTTTCCGCGCCCTTGAGCTTGTCATGCCAGAGGAACTCCACGGCGGATTCCGGCCGCATCGGTGCGATCGCAGCCTCATCCCATGCGATGACATAATCGCTGCCTGCGCCTCTGCCCGCGATGGCAGAGAATGCAGCGCCGCAGGCCTCACCGACGATCAGCGCGATCTTGACGGTCGTCGCCTCGGCATAAGTGCCGCAGAGCTGAGTCAGCGCACGGAGCGAGCCGCTCTTTGCCGCATCGTTATCCGCTGCGAAGCCGACTGTATCGACGACGGTGATGACCGGGATCGAGAATGCGTCGCAGGTACGGACAAAGCGTGCCATTTTCGCGGCATCATCAGCCGTGAGCGCATCCGCAGAGCGGCAGGTCGTCACGATGCCGACGGTCGTGCCGCGTACAGTCGCGAGGCAGGTCCCGGCGGAGGTGCCGAATTCCTTGTAAAGCGGAATCGGAGCGTCTGCGTCTGCGATGCTCTTGCACAGGCACCCGGATTCGCCGCTCCTGCATACGGTTTCCGGCTCATCGAATTCACAGACCGGAGCGCCCGCGAGATTATTCGAGGGAAGCAGCCGGAGAATCGCCTTGGTCTGTTCCATGACAGCGGCATCGTCCTTGCAGACGGCGGCTGCGATACCGGCCTTTGCCGCGCTTTCGGGCTTTTCCGCGCCCGAATCAAACGGCGGTGTGAGATAGAGCTCAGCGGCTTCCGTCATCAGCACAAAATCAGCCGATGCAGCCATCAGCGCCGCACTGCCCGCGCAGACGCCTGCGATGACAGAGATCTGCGGGACGACGCCCGAGAGCTTTGCGGAGGCAGCAATCAGCTTGCCGTAGGCGGTCAGGGAATCGGCGGTGCCGTCCACATAGACGCCGTTGGAATCATAGATGCCGACGATCGGGGTGCCGGTTTTTGCGGCGAGGGAATACAGCCGTCTGATCTTACCGGCTGTGTTTTTGCCCATGACGCCGCTGTTGACATCGGGGCTCTGTGCAAAGGCACAGACGGCCTGACCGTCCACATAGCCGTGTGCGCAGACGACGGCTGCGGGGTCATCCCGCTCCAGCCGAAGCGCATCCAGCTCCGTGAAGCTGCCGCCGTCAAACAGCAGGCTCAGGCGTTCTCTAGCGATTTTTCCGAGATTTTCCATATATTCCGTACGCATCCTTTCAGGGTTTGATGATATCTGTCCGTATTGGAATCCATACCCTGTTATTATACCATATTTACACAGAAAAAGCAAGCCCTATTTTTTCCGGAATCCGTATGCTATAATATAAGGCAGCGATCTGAATCCGCAATCTGAGACAGGAGTGTTCATCTATGAAAGCATCTGTGATCTGCGCGGCGGCGCTGCTGCTGCTCACCGGCTGCGGCCGCACCGCGGCTGACAGTCCGGCACAGGAATCTGCTGCTGAGGCCGGGGATACCGTCCGCTTCGGCGGCTATGAATGGTATGTCATCGACAGGACAGAAAGCACGGAGACTCTGCTCTGCCGGGATACGGTCTGCGCGATGCCGTATCATGACGGGGAGGGCGACATCACATGGGAAGCCTGTACGCTCCGGCAGTGGCTCAACACGGATTTTTACCGTACATTCACAGAGGACGAACGGGCGCAGATTCTGCCGACCGAATGCGAAAACCCCGACAATACCGAATACATCGGTACAGTGACGCCGGGCGGCAGCACAACGGAGGATTATGTCTTTCTGCTGAGCATAGAGGAGGCAAGAGCCCTCCGCCCGGAGCTTCGCGCATGTGACCGGTACTGGTGGCTGCGCTCACCGGGCAAGCACAGCTATTATGCTGCGGGGGTCTATTCCTCGGGTGAGATTGATGCACTGGGATATTTTGCAAATTACACCGGCTATGAAAGCGCCGTCCGCCCCGCACTGCGCATTCTCCGTCCGGACGGAGCGCCCTGCGCCTCCGGGGTCGATGAAAGTGCCTCCGGCGGGTGATAAGGGATTTCATCAGTGATCTCCGAAAGGCACCGGGCAGTGCCGGGGAAAATGAGAAAAATGCTACAAAAACAGCCTGCATTCAGGGGAACCGATTTGGACACGGATGCTGATGCATATGCCTTGACAAATGCGGGAAAAGTAGTATAATATAAAATGTAAGGCTATGCACTTTTTGAGGATGACACTTGCGGCAGAATGACCGCAGAAAGGATGAGGTCAGATTATGTTTAAGGAATTTGCGGCGGAATGGGACGGCTTTACACCCGGACGCTGGAGCAGTACGTCCGTCAATGTCCGGGATTTCATTCACCGGAACATGACGCCCTATGACGGCGACGAGAGCTTCCTGGAAGGCCCGACCGAAGCGACAAAGCAGCTCTGGGCACAGGTCACGGAGCTCGCACGGCAGGAGCGCGAAGCAGGCGGTGTGCTCGATATGGATACCAAAATCGTTTCGACGATCACCTCCCACGGCCCGGGCTATCTCAACAAGGATCTTGAAAAGATCGTCGGCCTTCAGACGGACAAGCCCTTTAAGCGCGCCCTCCAGCCCTTCGGCGGCATCCGTATGGCGCAGCAGGCCTGCAAGGCATACGGCTATGAGGTCGATCCGCAGATCGTCGAGATCTTCACCAAATACAGAAAAACGCATAATCAGGGCGTTTTCGATGCCTATACCCCGGAAATGCGCCTCGCCAGAAAATCCGCGATCCTGACCGGTCTGCCCGATGCCTACGGCAGAGGCCGGATCATCGGCGACTACCGCAGAGTCGCGCTCTACGGCGTTGATATGCTCATTGAGGACAAGGAGCATCAGAAGGCAAACGATTTTGTCCGCATGACCTCCAAAAATATCCGCCTGCGTGAGGAGCTCTCCGAGCAGATCCGTGCCCTCAATGAGCTCAAGGAGCTCGGCCGCATTTACGGCTGCGATATTTCCCGCCCCGCCAAAACCGCGCAGGAGGCTGTGCAGTGGCTCTATTTCGGCTATCTCGCTGCGGTCAAGGAGCAGAACGGCGCGGCTATGAGCCTGGGCAGAACCTCAACCTTCCTCGATATCTATATCCAGCGCGACATCAACCGCGGCATCATCACCGAAAAGGAAGCGCAGGAGCTGATCGACCACTTCATCATGAAGCTGCGGCTCGTGAAATTCGCGAGAACACCGGAATACAACGCACTGTTCTCCGGCGACCCGACCTGGGTCACGGAGTCGATCGGCGGCGTGTCCGTGGACGGGCAGCATATGGTCACGAAAAACTCCTTCCGCTATCTCAATACGCTCAACAACCTCGGCACGGCGCCGGAGCCGAATATGACCGTGCTCTGGTCTACAAGGCTTCCGCAGAATTTCAAGCGGTTCTGCGCAAAAATGTCGATCAAGACCTCGTCCATTCAGTATGAGAACGACGACCTCATGCGCGTGACGCACGGCGATGACTACGCGATCGCATGCTGTGTTTCCTCAATGCGCGTGGGCAAGGAAATGCAGTTCTTCGGCGCAAGAGCAAACCTCGCAAAATGTCTGCTCTACGCGATCAACGGCGGTGTCGATGAGGTCATGAAGGTGCAGGTCGGCCCGAAGTACCGCCCTGTTGTCGGCGAATACCTCGATTACGACGACGTCATGGAAAAGTATGACGAAATGATGGAATGGCTCGCAGGGCTCTATGTCAATACCCTGAACGTCATTCACTATATGCACGACAAATACTGCTACGAAAAATTGCAGATGGCGCTGCATGACCGCGAGGTCAAGCGCTACTTCGCGACCGGCATCGCGGGGCTTTCCGTTGTTGCGGATTCCCTCAGCGCGATCAAATATGCGAAGGTCAGATGCATCCGCGACGAAAACGGCATTGTCGTGGACTACGAAACAGAGGGCGATTTCCCGAAGTACGGCAACGATGACGACCGCGTCGATCAGATCGCCGTCGATATCGTCCGCCGGTTCATGGACAAGATCCGCAAGCACCACACCTACCGCGACAGCGTCCCGACCATGAGCATCCTGACGATCACCTCCAATGTGGTCTACGGCAAAAAGACCGGCAATACCCCCGACGGCAGAAAGCACGGCGTTCCGCTCGCACCGGGCGCGAACCCGATGCACGGCAGAGATACCCACGGTGCAGTCGCATCGCTGAGCTCTGTCTCGAAGTTGCCATTCCGCCATGCACAGGACGGCATCTCCAACACCTTCTCGATCATCCCCGACGCACTGGGCAAGAACGCGATGATGTTTACCGGCGACCTCGACCTCGATGCACTGCGTCAGGAGGCTGAGGATGAAGCCTGATGCAGTACCCCCGCAAAAGCCGGACATGCCCGATGACCCCGATGCACTCGCCGCACTGATCGACGAGCTGATGTCCGCCGGAACACAGCACCTCAATCTCGAAGCGGGCAGCGAAATGCGCATCCGGACCGTCAACAGCACCGACTGCGGCGGCAGACCCGGTGCATGTGCAGTGCCGAATTTTGCATATAACGATGAAGAACCGGAATCCGAGGACGATTCCGGAGAGGACGATTTCTGAAAAGCGCAGGAGCGCGAAGGAGGATTTCCTATGAGCAATGCAGTCAATGAACAGCAGGTCGATAATCTCGTCGCACTGCTCGACGGCTATGTCGAAAAGGGCGGTCATCACCTCAATGTCAACGTATTTACGCGGGAAACGCTGCTGGATGCACAGGCACATCCGGAGAAATATCCGCAGCTCACCGTCCGCGTGTCAGGCTATGCGGTCAATTTCATCAAGCTGACAAAGGAGCAGCAGGATGATGTGATCTCGCGTACCTTCCACAACAGTCTTTGATATGAAAGGGCTAATAAAGATTTGGGTGGATTCTCGCACAAAAAAGGTGGTTTAGAACGGTTAAGGCAATACCGCACAGAGCTGGTGGTGCAGG